>JARRKW010000217.1:0-5342 GCA_037387645.1 Desulfuromonadaceae bacterium | reverse complement strand
AAAACCCTGGAAATGCTCACGTCGCAGCCGTTTCCCGCAGCGGTCGAACCGATCAGGGAGCGGCGTGTGGGGGATGCGCTGGCCCTGCTCAATCGATCCGGAGAAGCGTTGCAGCGTTATCGCACGCTGGAAGAGCGAGGGCACAGTTGGGTGTAAACCCCCTTTTCCCTGGCTCTTATGGCCGAAACCCTTTATCAGGAAAAAGCCTACCTGGATTCGGTTGCGCACTATGCGGAACTTGTTCCCCGGGTTGGGGATGACGAGCAGTCGAGTCTGGTGTTTTTCGCGCAGGCGCGTGGACTTTTATTTGCCGGCAACAGCAAGGAGGCTGCTATTCGTCTCGGGGACGTGACCAGCCTTTGGCCCGGCACCGAGGGCAGCTGGCGAGCCCAACTGCTGCTGCTGAATCAGGTCGTTTTGGAGGATCGGGAAAACAAGGGCATGGAGGCTCTTCCCATTCTGTTTGAGATCGCCAGCAAGTCCACCTGTCGGGAGGTGAGAGAGGAGGCGACCTTCAAGCATCTTTTGCTCGACAATGTCCAGCAGGCCAATCTGAGATCCATAGCTGAATGCGAAGATTTCCTGGTCCAGTTCGGGCAGGGGCGTTATCGAAGCCATGTCGAGACCCTGTTGAGCGAAGTGCTTCCCCGGGTCATTCAGGATCTGATCGCCGCAGAAGACTATCTCAATGCCCTGGTACTGGTGGAAAAGCATCGGCAGCGGTTGCTCGCCGGAACGACGAACCCGGCTTTTCTCCTGGATCTCAGTGCCGCTTTCCGTAGGTTGGGACTGTTGGAGAAGTCGGCGAATGTTTACCAGTATATGCTTGATGCCTATCAAGGCAATCCGGCCAAAGAGCCGTTTTATCTTCCTTGGGTACAGGTCCTTAAGGAGCAGGGCAACGGGCGGTTGGCTATTGAATATGCCGATCGTTACCTGTCATGCTATCCCTCCGGGGGGGACTGTCAGACCCTGCGGTTGTTGAAGGTCAAGATTCTGCATGATGAGGGGCGCGACAAGGAGGCTGCCAAAATTTTGACTTCCGGGGAGATGTCCCGGGGGCTGGAGGCCGACCTGCTGGCCGGTGAGGTTTTCTGGATGCTGAAGCGACCGGATAAGGTTGAAGCGTTCCTGGGGCGGGCCCTGGCGGACGTTCAGGCGCGGCAACAGCATCCCGAAGCCGTTATTTTTCTGGCCGAATCGTTATTTCAGTTGAAACAGTGGCGGCGTTCCCTGGCCCTGTATGAAGAACTGCTGTCTGATGCGACGTTTTCCGACCAGGCTCGTTATCGTTCGGCCCAGATTCTGCTTATTCAAGGACAAAAGGTCGAAGGCCTTAACTTTTTGCGTATTCTGGTCGAAAAAGGACAGTATCCACAGTGGCGGAAAATGGCCGCTACCACACTGTTATCCGAACAAGCCGGTGAACTCTGAAGAATGCATGCCGCAAACCGGACGCGGCATGTCCAGGGAGAAGGCCCATGCCAAACATAACCAATCTCGATCGGACCGTTGGACTGTTGGAAAAGGTGTTGGAACTGCGGCAACAGAACCAGCAAGTCATTGCCGCGAATATCGCCAATGCCGATACCCCCGGCTATACGCCGTCGCGTCTGGAATTCGAAGCCCGTTTGCAACAGGCCCTGACCACCAACGCGGTTCAATTTAAAACGACCCATCCCGCGCATTTCCCCGTGGGTGCGGCCGGGCTGGATAGTGTAACCGCTCAGGTTATCCGGACTCCGGCGCCGTCACCGATTGGCGATGGAAACGGCGTCGATCTCGAACAGGAAATGGTTGCCCTGGCGGAAAACCAGATTCTCTATGAGACCGCCACCCAACTGGTCAGCAAAAAACTCGGCATGCTTAAATACGTTGCCCAAGAAGGCCGCTAGGCCAAGGAGGCTATATGGATGTTTTCGATTCGCTAAAAATCAGTTCTTCGGCGCTCAGGGCACAACAGCTCAGGTTGAATACCATCAGTTCGAACCTGGCCAATGTTGAAACCACGCGGACTCCGGAAGGGGGGCCCTATCGCAAGCGGGAAGTCGTGTTCCAGTCGACTGATCAGCCTTTTGCCAGACAGTTGGAACAGAGTTTGAAAGGATCTGTGCAGGGGGTTGAAGTTTCCGAGATCCGTACCAGCGAGGTGCCACCGAAGATCGTGTACAATCCCTCGCATCCAGATGCGGATGCGGATGGCAACGTGGCCATGCCAAACATTAACGTGCTGGATGAAATGGTTGATATGACCAGCGCGACCCGAGCCTACGAAGCCAATGTTACCGCCATCAAGGCGGCCAAGCGCATGGCCCTGAAGGCTCTTGAGATCGGGAGGTAATTGTGAGCGACATCACCCTGGTTTCCCATCTTAAATCGATCATTCCCGCGCAGGGGAGCAGCGCGAAACCGGCCGAGGCCGGCAGCGGCTTTGCCGAAACCCTGAAATCCATGATCGATAATGTAAACCAGACCCAGCTTGAGGCGGATCAGGCCATCGCGAAGGTTCAGACCGGAGAATCGAAGAACCTGCACGAGGTGATGATTGCCATGGAGAAGGCCGATATCTCCTTGCGACTGGCGGTGCAGATGCGTAATAAGGTCATCGATGCCTATCAGGAAATCATGCGCATGCAGGTATAGCAGGATGCTGTACGGAAGGTTTCACCTTCTTAGAATGAAACTGTTTGGGAGATGTGAGTACGATGGCTGAAGTCAACAACAATATGAGCATGGTGAAAACGGTCAGTGCCTGGCCCATGTCCCGCAAAGTGAGTCTGGTGGTAGCGGTCCTGACCTGTATTGCCATATTTGCCGCTATCATCCTGCAGGCTCGGGTGGCCGATTATAATCTGCTCTTTGCGCACATGGAAAATGTCGATGCTGCCGAAGTGGTGACCTGGTTGAAGGATCGAAAGATTCCCTATCGCCTGGAAAGCAACGGAACGGCGATTTATGTTCCCGCCGACAAGGTCTATGAAAGTCGCCTGGAACTGGCCGGTGCCGGATTGCCCCGCGGCGGTGGTGTCGGGTTTGAAATTTTCGACAAGCAGAGCTTCGGCATGACCGATTTTGCCCAGAAGATCAACTATCTGCGGGCTCAGCAGGGGGAGCTTTCCCGAACCATTTCTTCGTTGGCTCCGGTCGAGGGAGCGCGGGTTCATCTGGCCCTGCCGGAAAAACGTCTGTTCAAGGATCAGCAAAAGGCGGGGAGTGCCTCAGTCATCCTGAAGTTGATCCCCGGACGGCAACTGAAGGAAACCCAGGTCCAGGGTATTATTCATCTGATTGCCGGCAGTGTTGAGGGGATTGATTCCGAAAATGTGACCGTGGTGGATTCGAGTGGCCGAATTCTGTCGAAAAATCCGTCCGATGAGCTAGCGGGACCGATGACGCCGGGTATGCTTGAATATCAGCAGACCCTGGAACGTCGTCTCGAACAACGTGCTCAATCCCTGCTTGACCAGGCTCTTGGGGCGGGTAACTCGGTGGTACGGGTGACCTCCGTTCTCGATTTTTTGCAGCAGGAGCAGACCGAGGAAAGTTATGACCCGGACAAGACCGCCGTCCGCAGCGAACAATCCAGCCAGGAGAAAGCCGGTGGCGTAACCGCCCAAGGGGTGCCCGGTGTGCAGTCCAATCTCGGCNNGCCACAAGGTTTTCCCCGTTGGCACCATCAAGCAGTTGTCGGTGGCGGTATTGGTCGCCGAACGTTCCGGTGCCGGTGGTGAGGGGGAGGAAGCGACCCCGCCACGCAGCGAAAAAGAGTTGCAGGCGATTCGCAACATGGTCAGTAGCGCTCTTGGCATCGACGAAAAACGGGGCGACAAACTTGAAGTCAGTTCCATGGTGTTCGAAAATGGATTTCTGTCAACGCCGGTTGTGGAAACGGCGGCCGTCCCCAGTTACTATCAGTATGTTCCCTTCGTGAAATACGGATTGCTGGTGCTCGGCGGAATTCTCCTTTATTTCCTGCTGGCCCGACCGATGCTGAGAACCCTGCAAGGCACCAGTCGGGTGGTGACGCCGCTGAAGACGGTGGAAGAACTCGAAGCGGAATTGGCCCAACAGGAACTGTTCCCCAAACCGGCGTCTGATCCGGCCATGCGCCTGCGGGAGTTGGCTTTGCAGGAGCAGGGCGCCTTCACTCAAATCATTAAGTCCTGGTTGAGGGAGAGCTGATATGGCCGGGGGAACAGGTTTGTTATCCAGGCTGTCCGGGGTGGAGCGTGCGGCCATGCTGCTCTTCTGCCTGGGGGAGGAAGCGACGGCGAGGATTTTTGAACGTCTGGATGACAGCGAGGTGCGCAAGATCAGTCGCTGCATGATGGCCATTGAACATGTGCCGGCGGATGTGGCCAAACAGGTTATTGATCATTTTCTCAAGGCCGAAGCGGAACTGGCCGGACTTTTTGTCCGGGGCGACGAATTCGTCCGCAAGGCTATCGCCAACGGCAACAACAGAGATCGCAAAGATGCTCTGATGAGTCAATTGGACGCCGGTGCCAGTTTTCGGCCGCTGGAAACCATTGCCATGATGGATCCGCGCATGGTGGCCGGCATTCTCGAACGGGAACATCCGCAGACCGTGGCGTTGGTCCTCTCGACCCAGAGTCCGGAGCATACCCGCATGGCCAAAATAGACAAGGTTTCCCCGGAGGTCATCAACGGTATTGAAGAGTCGCTACGGCGTGAGATCGGCGCGGTGGTTTCCAGTGAACAACAGCAGGTTGGCGGGGTCGATAAGGTGGTTGATATCCTGGGCCGGATGGGCAAGGGGCGGGATAAGGCGATTCTGAATGTGATTGATGAATGTGACGCCGATTTGGCCGAAATCATCCGCAGAAAAATGTTCACCTTTGAAGACCTGTCCTACATCGATACCCGCGGACTGCAGAGTCTACTGCGTGAAGTCAATAACGATGTGCTGGTCATTGCCCTGAAAACAGCTTCCGAGGAACTTACCGACAAACTTTTCTCCTGTATTTCCAGCCGGGCGGTTGACATGATCAAGGAAGATATGGCGGCGATGGCGCCGGTTCGTCTGGTCGATGTGGAAGAGGCCCAGCAGCAGATTATCCAGATCGCCCTGAAACTGCAGGAAGAGGGGAAGGTCGTTATCCCGGGAAGAGGAGTCTCCGATGTCCTGGTCTAGAGTTTATAAAAGAGAGGAATGCCAGAACCCGCAATTGCTGCGGTTTTCCGATTTCGCCGAGGGGAAGGGCGGCATGGTGGTTACGGAGGGGCTTTTCCGCACGGAGGGCGCGCCCAAGTCCCTGCAAAATGAAGCCTCCGGCGGTGCCGTTCCTGTATCGGTTAATGTCGAGGCCAAAATCGAGGAG
>JARRKW010000216.1:0-5111 GCA_037387645.1 Desulfuromonadaceae bacterium | reverse complement strand
GGAACGGTGTAAAAGCGGGACAGCACGTGGGGCAACCCGACGGTGCCGACCATCAGGGTGAAACAGAGGGCGATCCATTCATAGGGGGTGCAGTGGATCCAGGGGGCCAGGGGGGCTTTGCCGGACAACGGGGTCAGATCGGCCAGGGCGCGGCCATACTCGGTCTGTGGAAATAATCCGTCAAAGCCCAGCTTTTTACTGAGACACATGAGCGGAACGATGAAAGCCAGCAGCACAATGGCGCAGAGAAACGGTTGGTTGCGGATGGCCCCGAGAGAACCGGAAAGAACCAGATAGCCCAGGACCACCGTGGTGCCGAGAAACAGCGATTGGCTGTAGTCAAGGCCGAACATCCAGGAAAAAACCAGGGCGATGCCTTTGTACTGGGCGACGCAGTAGATCAGGGAAATGAGAATGGTAATGACGGCGGCCAGGCAGCGGGCCACGGCGGAATCGTAACGGGCCTCGACGAATTCCGCCGCGGTGTATTTGCCGAAACGGCGGATCTGGGTGGCCATGAGAATCAGCAGCAGCACATAGCCGCCGGTCCAGCCGACCACATAGGCGAAGGCCATGTAGCCCTGGAGATAGAAAACGCCGGCGATGCCAAGAAAGGACGCGGCGCTCATCCAGTTGGAGGCGATGGCGGCGCCGATACCCATGGGTCCGATGGAACGCCCGGCCAGCAGATAATATCCACTTTTTCGAGTCCGGCTCCTGAGTCCGACCAGCAGAGCCAGGGTCAGAATGGCCAGGAGCAACAGCGTGGGCTCGATTTTAAATCCTTCAATGGACATGTGTTCTCCTCGTAGCGGTTGCGATTCCCCCGGTTGCCGTCGTTAAAGGCGGCAGCTGGTCTTTCCTGCCCAGGAGGGTAGCGCCGGGCGGCTACTCCCGCGCGTCAACCGGTCGACAAAGGTATTGAATAAAAAACATTGCAGAATAAACCAGAAGATCAGGAACTGACCGCTGAACCAGAGGTGCAGGGGAAAACGGAAAAGTTCGAAACGGGTGAAGGGGCCCTCGCCAATGGCGTTTTCCTGGGTCAGCAGCAGCAGGCATTGGAAACCGAAGGTGAAAAGGGCCCAGCCGGCCAGCAGAAACCAGGTGTAGCGGACCTTCTGGCGCATGAAGCCGGGGCGGGGGTGGAAAAAATTGACCCGGTAGGCGTCAGTTTCCACGTCTTTTAGTTGCGGATTGCTTTCCATGGTCAGCTCCCTTGGTTGGCTGGGGTCCGGATTGTTCCCGGCCGAAATCAGAACTCTGCGGTAACGTCGGCCTTGATGATTTCCCGTAATACCGCCGTGGCGTAACAGCCCCGCGGCAGAGCGAAGGAGAGCAGCAGATCGTTGCCTTCCGGCCGGACTTCGGGGTCGCTGATGGGAACCCGCAGGGGACGTCGCTCCCCCTCCATGCTCAACCCCTGCGCCAGACGGAAGCTTTCCGCCAGGAAACAGGCGCCGTTGTCATGTTTGTAGGCCAGATCGCCATTCCAGAGAAGGTCGATGCTGTCGAGGCGCATGGCCACGACCCGGTTGAACAGATACGACTGGTAGGCCGACAGATAGAGGCGCAACAGCTTGCGGGGATGGGCCAGCACGGCCTGTTCGTGGCTGCGGCCGTCCAGCAGCTGACGCAGCAGTGCCCGTTCGTTGCGAAACCGGTCGGGGAGCGCCTCCAGGGCGCCTTCCAGGTCGCCGTCGACATAACAGCCGGCGGCCCGGCGCCAGCGTTCATTGCTGATCAGGGCGGGATCGCCCATGATCAGGCGGGCCGCCTCGGCGTAGTCGCGGCGCAGCAGCGCTCTGCCGATGAGATGGGAATTGCCCAGCACGCCGTAACGCTGTTCCCCGAAACGGTTGGGGACGCCCACCTGCTGCAGAATGTGCAGGCTGTCGAGGGCGTGGTCGAGGGCGTTTTCGCCCACCTCGCGCAGTCGGATCTGGAAGCGGTTGCCGGCCAGGTGGCCGAGGCGCAGCTTGTTGCGGTGCAGGCGGGCGTCGAGAATGCGGATGTTTTCCAGTTCCAGGGCCAGCGCCTGTGCCGGGCTGACGCCGGGGAGGGAGACGGTCTGTCGGGTGCGGGCCTTGGCGTCCTTGAGCCCGGCGTAGCCGATTTCCCGTTCCTTGATGCGGCAGGCTCTGGCCAGCCGATGCAACAGCTCATGGGTGGTGATGCCGAATTTCTCCACCAGCAGATAGAGATGTTCCCCTTCCCCGCAGGGGTTGTAGAGAGGGATTTCCTCCACCAGAAAGTCTTCCGGCGAGGCCTTGATGTGGCCGCCGGTGCCGGGTACCGCTGTCGTCAGGTAGTCACTCATTTTCGGCGCGGCTCCAGCAGACCCGAAAACCCGGATCGACGGCCGGGCGGGGGAGACTGCCGGGGCAGATCAGCCCCGACTTTTGCTGATGGACGAAATAGATGGGCTGCCCCCTGTCCAGAAACCGGCGCATGTACTTGGACAGGGGATAGTCGGGCAGGCTGTGGGCGTAATGGCCGGGGAGCAGGTTGTCAAATCCCTCCAGGGTCGCCAGGAGTTCGGCCACCGTCTCGCCGTAATCGTCGAAATCGGTGCTGAAATAGAAATCGCCGCCGGGTTTCAGGAAGTACAGCAGGGTCTGCAGAAAATCGCGGTTGACCAGCCGGCGGTTGCGATGGCGTTTTTTCGGCCAGGGATCCGGACAGTTGATATAGACTGCCTCCAGGCTGTCGGCGGCAAAATAATGGGTCAGCAGATAGCGGGCCTCGATGCGCAGCACCCGGATATTGTTCAGGCCGGCCCGCTCGATGCGGTTGCAGGTTTTGTAACAGCCCTTGTTGTAGATGTCGATGGCCAGGAAATTCAGCTCCGGCTGCTGCGCGGCGCGCTGGATGATGAAGTCGCCGATGCCGCAGCCGATCTCCAGGGCCAGGGGCCGGGACGTTTCAAACCATTGTGCCGGATCCGGGCGCTGCTCCAGCTGTTCCCCGGAAATGAAAAAGGGCGAGACGATTTCGATCACCCGTTGGGTCATAGGCGGATTCCTCTAGTTGGTTATTGTTCGGAACCTGCGGATGGACATCGTGCAGTTTCCGAATCGGAAACTAGCATAGCGTCCCGATTTTTTCAATATCAGCCCGGCTCCTACAACGATTCCAGATAGGCGATGAGAGTTGCCAGTTCCGTTTCGGTGAGCTGGTCGTAGGAGGGCATGGCCGAACCCTTGCGGCGGTGGAGCAGCAAAGGGCGCAAGGTTTTGGACTTGTGACGTTTACCCAGACCGTCCAGGGTCGGGCCGAGACTGCCGCCCTGCTTGGCAAGCTGATGGCAACCCCGACAGCCGAGGGTTTTGAAGAGTTCCTCGCCGGTGGCTGCGGCGCTCCAGCCCGTGGTCGGCAACAGGGTCAACAGCAGCAGGGCCAGATAAAGGGGGAATCGGGGCATGGTCGGTTCTCCTTTCGTGGACGGCTGCCGTTCAGCATACAGGATCCCGGCCGGCGGGGAAAGATGGTGGTTGGGAAAAACGTTGAAATCTTTGCTTGCGCCCGTTACCGTTAAGATAAGCTGTCATTGCCGAAGGCGGCGAGCAGGCTGAGATCAGGTAGGAGGCAGAAGCCTTTCCCGAGGAGGAACTCTTGAACATACCCCTTTCCCGCCGTTGCCTTGATGTGACCCCTTTTCTGGCCATGGAAATCATGGAGCGGGCCAAGGCCCTCGAAGCGGCCGGTCGGGACATTATCTATCTCTGCCTGGGGGAGCCGGATTTTCCCACCCCGCAACCGGTGCTGGAAGCGGCCGTGGCGGCCCTGCGCGGGGGGGCCACCTCCTATACGCATAGTCTCGGTCTGATCGAGCTGCGCCAGGCCATTTCGGATCATTACCGTCGGCGTTACCGGGTCGACATCGATCCCGGGCGGATTCTGGTTTCAGCCGGCACCAGTCCGCTGCTGCTCATGCTCTGCGCCGCCCTGCTGGAGTCCGGAGACGAGGTCATTCTGCCCGATCCGGGTTATTCCTGCTATCCCAATTTCGTTCGTTTTGCCGGCGGTCGGCCGGTCTGGCTGCGCACCCGGGTCGAAGACGGTTTTCAGCCCCGCCTGGAGGATGTCCGGGACCTGCTGACGGCACGCACCCGCGCCGTGCTGATCAATTCCCCCTCCAACCCGGTGGGTACCATTCTTTCGGCGGAGCGGCTGGAGCAGCTGGCGACCCTGCCGGTTCCGCTCATTGCCGATGAAATCTATCATGGCCTGACCTACCATGGGGAAGAGCACAGTATCCTCGAATTCACCGACCAGGCCTTTGTCCTCGGCGGTTTCTCCAAAACCTTCGCCATGACCGGCTGGCGGCTCGGTTTTCTCATTGCGCCCTCCGCCTGCATCCGTCCCCTGCAGAGCCTGCACCAGAACTTTATGATCTGCGCCAACCATTTCGTGCAACGGGCCGGCATCGCCGCCCTGGCCGAATGTGGTCAGGAGTTGGCGGAAATGCGCCAGACCTACGATGCCCGCCGCCATTATCTGCTGGAACGGCTCAACGAGCTGGGGTTGAAGGTGGCCGGCCAGCCGGTCGGCGCCTTCTATGCCCTGGCCGAGGTGCGGCATATCGACCCCGATTCGAAACGCCTGGCCCTGGACATCCTGGAGCAGACCGGGGTGGCGCTGACGCCGGGGGTGGATTTCGGGGCCGCCGCCGAGGGTTATCTGCGTTTCAGCTACGCCAATTCCCTGACCCATCTCAAAAAGGCCCTGGATCGGTTGGAAATCTACCTGCGCCGCCGCTCCGCAAGCCCGTAACGGCGGCGGATTGCATGTTGTTGAAAATGGTTCGTGGAGACCGGGGCCGGATTGTTAGATTCCCGCCGGGGGGTCCAGCGTGGCGGCATGCAGGCGCAGCAGGGTGATTTCCGGACGGCACATAAAGCGCACCGGAAAGATGCTGGTGCCGACGCCGCGATTGACGTAGAGGGGGGTGGCATTCGGGCCGACCCGGTACATGCCCGCGACGAAGTCGCCGGAAAAGCGCGGCAGGTAAAAGGGGGGCACAAAGGGAATCCGGACCTGGCCGCCGTGGGTGTGGCCGCAGAGGATCAGATCGATGCGGCTGTCCAGTTCTTTATGGCGGAAGGCCG
>JARRKW010000215.1:0-12334 GCA_037387645.1 Desulfuromonadaceae bacterium | reverse complement strand
GGAGAGCCATACGGATCGGCTCGGGGATCTTTTGCGCCCGCATCGGCCCGGTGGCATCCAAAACTTCAACCTGCGACTCCAGTCCCGCCAGTTTGGCGGCTTCGTCAAGGGCGGCGCCATCGTCCAACACTCGCCGGATCGCCGCGGCCGCTTCGGCGCTATTGACGGAAACAAAGCGAAGATTGAAAATCGGCGTGTATTCTTTGCGGTAATCGGCCCAAAGCTCCTTGTCCTCAGGCATTCGGGTATGCACCGACACCTCTTCCTGTTTGAGCTGCATCAGCGCCCGCACCTTGAGAAAAATGGCCACCTTCCTCAGATAGGTCGGATTCTGGTCCAGCTGCATGGCCTGGGCTTCCTGGTACAGCAGCACCCAATCGATAAACTCCTTCGGCTCCTCCGGCACGGGCATATCGGCCTCGCGCCATTCCCGCCACCAATCCCGGAAATCCTCGGCACTCAACCCGGTACCGTTAATGGTGACCAGATCCGGCTCGTCCCAAAAAAATGCCGGGGATGAAACGGGCAGCACCAGACAGCAACACAATCCCAGCAACACACGAAACAGCTTCACGATTAACGTTTGCAATCGCCGACTCCTTTTTCTCTCCAATCTTCGAGAATTTCCTCGGACAGGTGCGCCACCACTCCGGAAAGAGTACGAACCACTCCGAAATGCAAGGTTTTTCGATAATCATCGCCCCAACGACGATGGAAGGTATTGAGCAGCCGCTGTCCCTCCTGAACATCGTACATATCCAGTTTCAGGGCGACAAAGGGAATTTTTTCTCCGCCATTGCGGTTGTCCATACCGACCTCAACCAGGGTCCCGGTTACGACGGCATCCACGCCGAGATGCTTGGCCAGATCTTCAAAGTGGTTGGCGTCCAGCACCGGTCCGGGACGCAGGCGATTACGCAGCAGGAACAGGCGTACATCCCCTTCGGAAACGACATCAACCAGATCGGCCGCGATCATTTCGCTGTAAAAAATCCGGTAAGCCAGAGTGGCCGCTTCAAGATTGTCGGTCTGATTTTCGAACGGCAGAATGGCAACCCGGCAGACCTGTTTGGGCGATTTTTTCGCCACCAGTCGGGTCATCAGATCGCCGTTCATGGAACAGCCGGCTCCGAAAAGCAGAAACCCCAACCAGAACAGCCATTTCATTTTCCGTGCCGCATCCATCAGAAATCCTTCACCCAGGCCTTTATCGGCTTTTTCGTCTTGGTATCGGTCCCTTCCCCGGACAAATTAATCGGTTCTTTTTCCAGATGCAAACGATTGCCCAGGAAATCGGAACCTTCGAAATTGTAATAAAAGTTCGGTTCCCCCTCCAGGGGCGGCAGTTCTATCTTCACCGGCAGGTCGGTCCCTTCGACCTTGAGCAGCTCTTCCCCTTGTCCGGAAGTGGCATCCAGGGTCCAGGAAGTCAACGGGAAGCCTTTTTCAGTGGCCGACTCGATCCGTAAAAAGGTCTTGCCTTTTTCATTGACGGTGGAAACCGTAACCGGAAGCGCCGACGCCTGCAAAGCAACGAGTCGGGCATCGTAGGAGTGGTTACCGGCCAGATCCCAGGCGTGCAATATGATCTCGTAGGTGCCATTGACCAAACGGGAGTGGGAACCGTCCCGGCCATCCCAAACCATCCGTTCGGGCAAATTCCCTTCGTGTTCTTCCCGAACCAGGACTTTGCCATCCTCGTTCTTGATCTCCAGCATCCACCGGGTCATGGGCATCATCCGGGCCAGGCGGGGAAGGATCAACAAATGATCCCGGAACGCGATCACTTCGCCAGCCTGTACCCCCTTTTTGATTTCCAGCTTCAATTGCGGAGATTCGGTAATAACTTCGTAACTGGCCACATTCGCCAAACGCTCCGCCGGACGTTGCGCCTGCCATTCGAGCAGCAACGAAACCTGATAGGCTCCCTCTTCCAACGGCGCCCGCCAGCGGCCCCGATAGGTATCGGCCGCCGCATCCCGATAGAGGTAGGCCGGCCCGGAGGACGTTTCAACCGCAATCCGTTCCGGCTGTTTGTCAATAAAACGAATTTTAACCACCCCTTCGACTTCCCCCCCGCCTTTGGCATAAGGAGGCGAGATATCGAAACGATCGAGCTGATACAGTCGGTTGAGGGGCATAATCTTGCTGGAAACCTTTTTCCGCAGGGACCCCAACAGATCGTCGAAAACCAGGCCCTGGAGCTCACGTACCTGTTCCGGCTGGCCCAGACCGAGGACCCTTATGCGTTCCAGCAGACTGGTCGCACTGGTATGCGCCCAAATCGCCCGACCCGTTTCGGCGTTATAGGCCTGCAGGGTGATGCCGAAGGCCGAATCGACGCCGCCGATTTCGGTGACGGTTCCGATCAGAACCAATGAACACTTCAGATCGTAGCCCATTTTCTTAATGGTGAAGGCATCCAGATAACCGGTTCCGCGGAACCGGTTGCTGGCCAAAAACTCCACCATTTCGTCCTGGGGAACCAGGGTCGCGCCAAGCAGTTCGAGATTACTTATCAGATCCTTGGTAACAGAAAGATTGACCCCGTTATCTCCCTGACTTAAATCAGCCAGGGGTACGACAGCCACCCGTTCGGCAGCCAGGGACGGCGCTCCGAAACCGCAAAGCAAAACCAGCAACAGACAGATTCGGATCAGATTTGGGCCCGTTGCAGTCAAAGATTACTCCTTAAGCGTTGCCAGCAAACGTCCCGCCAGACGAAAACTGACGGTGTTGGCATCATCACTGACAAAACCGAACATCCGATCCAGCGTGCTGTAACCACTTTCGCTGCCGCTGGCCTGCCAGATAATCTGCCCCGTTTTCACGTCGACCATGCGCAGGGTGACCGAAACCAGCGGATAGGTGTAGGCGCCGTTCTGTTTTTCCTCAAACTCCTCCACCGCGCCGGCCAGATAGGCTTCCACGCCCAGATCCTCGCCCAAACGATTGGCCGTCGCCAGATCCAGGTTTTCCTGTTCCTTGCGAACCAACTCCTCCCGCAAAAATCGCTGCGCCTCACCCTTTTCGACAATATCGAACAGACCGCGGCTGAGAATTTCCGTCGCGATCACATCCCGGAAACGCTCCTCGGCAAATTTGGTTCCACTGTTGTTTTCGAAGGGCAATATCACAATCCGCTTCACATACCCGATACCGACGGCTTCCGAAGTATAATGGGGCGTGGTGGCACACCCGCAGAGAACCCAGAAAATCACCGCAAGCACCGTCCAGGGCAAATATCTTCGCAACTTCATCTCGTTTTTTCTCCTGAGTTGAATCATTTGACACCCTTTTTTGATGCGGGAAGGGCCTGTCGGCAACAGATAACCCTTCCAGCATAAGTCAAAGCCATCTTTCAAACAAGCCCGCCACGCATTCTCCGCCAGATTGGGCCTCTCAGAAATTGGCGTTCAGGTTGGTCGTGAAATTCCAGATATCGCCACTATCGGCCATCTGATAACCGCCGGTACCCTGCAAAGTCAGGCTTGGGCAGATCGACCAGGTGATCGAACCGCTATAACGCTGGGTATCCTGTTCCCCCATATTGAGCAGAAGCACGTCGGAAGGCCGATAGCTCAGCGTGGCACCGAACTGCTTGGAAGTACTTTTTCCGGATTCGGCCGAATCCTCCGCCGTCGTCGTTTTGGTGCTGTTATAATCCCAGCTGGCCGTCAGGGTCAGGCGGGGCGACAACCGGGCGGTACTGGTCAAAGAGTAGCCATAGGCCGTGGTTTTGCTCCCGGAATCGAAAGAGCGGTGGCGCGACCAGGACGGAAAAAAGCCCAGGGACAGATCGGGAAAGAGCTCCGCCGTCAGATTGCCGTTGATCACATCCCCCTGGCCCGTCTTTTCCCCGCCCCGGTAATTATAGGTCCGGGTATGGCCCAAGGAGAAATCGAGCACGTCCATCGGGGAGGAATTAAACGCCAGGGAATAGGATCGGGTGCGGGTGGTATCCGCCCCCTTGTACTGGTTGCTGGTGTCATTGGCCCCCAACGCCAGCGAGAGATAGCGGTTGGGAGCATAAGACACATTCACCGAATGCGAAGTCTGGGTACTGTCCATACCGGAATCGGGCAGATTTAAAATCCGTCGCAAACTGTAACCGGTACTCCAGGCCGGCGCCGGCCGGTAGGTGACGCTGAGCTGGGTCTGATGACTGATGAATTTGCTTTTGGACAAGATCCGGCTGGCTTCCGTGGTTCGCAATTCCCCCGCCTCAACCTCGGTGACGTATACCGCGAAAAGCGTCGCCGAACTGGCAGGTGAAATCCGGACCTTGAGATAATCGGTCTCCACCTGAATGGGGATATCCAGAGTCACCATGGTGCGTCCGGAAACGGTAGTAAAAGAAACGGCCAGGGGCTGATTGACCAGGGTCCAGGTGGTGTTGTTGGAGCTTCGGTAGAGTTGCCACTGCCAGAGCCCCTGCTCCGAAACCGTCAACAACCGGTTGAGATAAACCTGGATGCGACTGACCAGCTGATAATTGACCTGAAATCCCAGACTCTGATAATCGATGAGATTCTGCCCAATCTCCAAACCGGCGGAGGTCCCCCGGTTGCCATCGATCAGCTGCGGATTGGCGGGCAACGATCCCAACAGGGGCGTCGCATCGACTCCGGAAAAAGCCGAACCCGTCAGGATGGTTATCGGTTGCACAAAGGTGCCATCCGAAGCGGCCGGGGAGCTGGTCTTGGTTTGACTGGAGGAATACTGCTGGGAAAAGGACAACGACACGCGATTATGGAAAAAGTTGTTGCCGTATTTCAACTGGGCATAATTATTCAGCGTATTGCTGGTCGTGTCGGCCACCAAATCCTCGGACTTGCTCTTGCGCAAATCGTACAGCAGATCAAACCCGGCCAGGGCGTAATCGAGGCTCATGCCGAAGCTGGACGATTTGGTGTCCTGTTCGTGTTCGCTTTGTTCATCCTGGGTACTGCTCTGATTGTAGGTCAGGCGCAACCCCGGCCAATCCTCGATCTGACTGTAGAAATTGGCGCCCCAGGTTTTGTTGGTTAAGGGAATCGATCCGGCGTTTTCAGTCCGACTCTGAGCCCCGTTCAAACTCAAAAAGAAAAAATCATTGCGCAGATTGAAGGTCGCCGAGGGGTTCACCGAACTTGAATCATTCCCTCCGGAGGTTTTCGAATCGTTGTAACGAACAGAGGAGGTAAAGTTCATCATGGAACTGAGTTGTTTATGAAAACCCAAATTATACGACTGGCTGAAACTGGAAACCGTATCGACCTTGTCGCCACCGTTTTCCCGATAACTCAGGTTGCCCGTCAGCGAAAAGGGGTCGGCCGCACAGGGAACGGCTATTCCCAGTACCCCCAGCAGGCCGATCAGTATCACAATTCTATGGACCATACCCATTCAGACAGGCTTTCTAAAAAGAGACCTTCCATTCCCGTTGTCCACAACGCTCCGGACACAACTCACCGTACCAGCGTGTGCGGCCCGGCATGGCAGGTGTTGCAATTCGGAAACCGGTCGTGAATTTCCTTGGAATGAATCAAACCGTGGCAGGTCACACATAGAGGAATCTGCTTATGCTGACTTTTGTGGCAATAGACACACAGCAGATCGTGATGTTTGGTTTGGTTCAGCTCCAGCAGATCCAACTCAACCGGATGGCAACCGGCGCAGAACCGCGACGGCACATAGCTGTCATAAGTGATGCGCAGGGGCTGATGCGGCTGATGGCACGACAAACAGTCTTCGTAAGTCATCTCGTCGACATGCGGCTGATGACAATCCTGGCATTTGAGGAACTGTCCATGCCGGGGATGACATTCCTTGCAATCGAGCAGGGTATGACTGCTCGGATAATCCGCAACTTGCCGTCCCTGGTGGGGATGACAGGAAACACAGGCCGGGGTGGTCAAGCCCATGCCGGCAAAGGCAATATCGAGAGGCCGATGCGGCGGATGGCACCCGCTGCAATGGTCCGCCCTGAAGTGAGCGCTATCGGCGGGCAAATGGCACATGGAACACTGCGGAATCGCCCGCGTTCCTCGCGGCGGATGGTCGAGATGGCAATCGAGACAGGTTACCGCGGTCTTGTGCTTGCCGCCGCGTTGGGCAATATCTTCAAATTCGCGAACGTGACATTTCTGACAATCTTCCACCGACAGATAAATAAATACGCTTTCGCCCCAAACCAGCACCGGCAGGAACAAAAACGCACAGCACAGCAGAAAACCGATTTGCCAAGAAGAAAACTCTTGCATTCTATTGATATTCCACAGTTAAAACGGACGGATCCGATTATGGATTAAGGCTTCTTCTTCACCAGGGACATCAGGTTCTCTTCGACCCTCAGCCGCTCCGCCACCTCTTTGGCCTGGCTCAAAACGGAGAAAGGACCGATTTGCACCCGCTGCCAAACCCCTTTCTCCCCCTGGTCCACCTGTTCGGTGGACACCGCATATCCCTTGGCCGCCAGCCGCTCGTACAAACGTTGCGCATCGGCCGGATTACGCGCGAAAGCAACCTGAAGCACATATTCCGCTGCCGAATCCGTAGCCGACAGCTCGACCGTCACAACAGGTTCATCGACGTTTGCGGCGGACGCCGCGGCCGGTGATCCGGGTTGCGTGCGCGTGCGGTGCCGACTTTCGACGATCTCGAAAACCTGGACCCGATGGTTGAAGGTATCGGCCACCAGAACCCGTCCGAAGCCATCGACACACAGGTCGCTGGGGTAATTCAGCCAGCCGCGTCCGCTTCCCATGCCACCGAATTCATACAGGAAATCGCCGGACAGGGAAAAAGCGGAAACCGAATGCCGCTGATAATCAACGACAAAAACCCGCCGATTCCGGTCATCAACGGCAATACCGCGCGGGCGCGCCAGTTTTCCCACATCCCCCCCTTTTTGACCGAACTTGTACAGAAAATTCTCATTGCGGTCATAAACATAAACGCGTCCCATGGTCTCGCTAAGCAGATACAGATTGCCGCTGCCGTCGATATCCATGGAAATGATCGTGGCCCGCTCGGCAACCCCCAGGGCTTCGTCCCGCGGCTCGATCTGACGCAGATAATTGCCGTCCCCATCAAGCACCACCACCCCGAATCCCGCGAGACCGGCGACATAAATGTTGCCCGACTCGCCAACCACCACCTTACGGGGCAGAAACAGATGGGGACGGCGATCATCCTTGCCGGCCCCGTTACATACATACAGCAGGCCTTCTTTCTGGAAACAGCTGCCCGCATTGTGCAGCCCTCGCCCCGCCCCGATGGACATATAGGGGAAATAACTGGAAGTCAGAATAACGAGTTTATTTTTCAGCGGGCTGGTAACATAAATTTCATCGGATTCTGCATCATAAAACAACGCTGAGGGATAGGAAAGTTCATTGCCGACATCATCCGAGGAGATTACCTCGACACACCGAACCGGCTGTACGATGGCCTCACTCCGGACAGCGGCGGGATGCAGCATCACCGCCAGCGCAAACACGACTATTGAAATGTTCAAACAGAACCGCATAAGGTACCGACAACATTAACTCATTAGAAAACACAGAGGGCTTCTTCATTTAATAAGCCATTGATTGTAACAAACGATCAAATAAATGTAAACCATCTCCAATGCTGTCAAAATCCCCCATAAATGCTTAATATAAATTCCATATTATCTGAATGTCCAAAACTGGGTCGGCGACTTCCGCCAGCAAGCATTCCACGGAGCTGGTCAAAAATGCCCTTGCCTTTTTCGCCACCCCATGGTAAAAGCGTCGTCTGTTGATTACGGCAAGCCACGTCGGGGCGTAGCGCAGCCTGGTAGCGCACCTGCTTCGGGAGCAGGGGGTCGGAGGTTCAAATCCTCTCGCCCCGACCATACGAATGAAAAAGGGTTGGCGATTTTAGCCGACCTTTTTTTATTCGCTCCATCAAGGTAAGAATTTGCAGGGGAGCCGACACCAGGAAGACACACCCCATCACCTGAAAATCCCCTCTTTTGAGGGATGGCTTTCGGTCAAAGGATGTGGTAAGAATACAAAACAGGTTGAGCGATAAAAAGCAGAAAATCTTTGCCAGAAACCTCTAGCAAAGCCTCTCTTTCACTCGCCACCTCACAATTCGACGAGGATGGGTGCTCTCCGAGCCTAACAGGGAAGACGGTGTAAATCCGTCGCGGTCCCGCCGCTGTAACCGGTGACGATGGCCACACAATGCCACTTTTCGTATCTGCGAAAGGGAAGGCGTGGCCGGCAGAATGACCCGGAAGCCAGAAGACCTGCCTGTCCCGCGCATGTACTGTCGTGGCTTTCGAGGATTGAAGCCAGGTCCTTTACACACGTGCTCGCATCGATGGCTGGCGGATAAAAAACGGTATCCCCGGAGCTTTTGGCTCCGGGGATTTTTCTTTTCCGGGGAGGTCCTCATGCACCTGCCGATTCATCTATCCATCCGGGAGCGGCTTTGCCTGCTGGTCGGCAACAGCCCCCTGGTTCAATCCCTCATCCCCCGGCTGAGCGAGCAGGGCGCGCAGTTGCGGTGCGTCGACTTACGACAACGTTCCTACCGGCGCGAAGATCTCGAAGGTGTTTTTCTGGCCATTACCGACGCCGACGATCCCGCCATCAACAACCGGGTAGCCGCCGATGCCCGCAGTGCGGGAATACTCGTCATGCGTGGCGACCTGCCCGCTGCCGGAGACTTTACTCTGCCCGGGCCACAACCCGGCGAAGCAATCTCCCAGGGATCCGAAACATCCTTCCGCACCGAAAATCGCAACCCCAAAGCTCCCCCCGGCTCCGGCAGAGTTTTCCTGGTCGGAGCCGGACCGGGGGACCCCGGCCTGCTCACCATCAAGGGAGCGGCCTGTCTGCAAGCTGCCGACGTGGTACTGTTCGATGCCATCGCCAACCCCCTGCTGGTGACAGACTACGCTTCCCAGGCCGAAAAAATCGATGTCGGCAAACACAAGGGCCATTGCAAATACCGCCAGGAAGAGATCACCCGACTCATGCTCGATCTGGCCCGCCAAGGGCGCAACGTCGTCCGCCTCAAGGGGGGCGACCCAACCATCTTCGGTCGTGGCGGCGAGGAGGCCCGGGCCCTGTTCAAAGCCGGCATCCCCTTTGAAATCGTCCCCGGCGTCAGTTGCGTCGCCGCGGTTCCGGCCTACGCCGGTATCCCCATTACCGACCGCGAATACGGCTCCTCCTTCGGGGTTTACACCATTCACAAAAAAGACGGTGCCGGACTGACCGAAGAGCAATGGCAACGCATGGCCGCAGGGCCCGACACGCTGATCCTGCTCATGGGCAAAACCATGCTCGCCACGGTGGCCGAGAAACTGGTGCGCCAAGGCCGACCGGCCGCGACTCCCGTGGCCCTCATCACCGATGGCACCACCTGCCGGCAGAAATATTTTGTCGGCACCCTGGCCACCATCGCCGAAACGGTGGCCCGTGAATCCGATGGCACCGAAGGACCCGGCCTGATCGTGATCGGCCAGGCCGTTTCGGCCGGTTCCGACATGCAATGGTTCCGACCCGGTCCGCAGGAAGAACTTATTGGAACAACGGAGCGGGAATCCGCTTTTGCCCTGCTGGGCAAACTCCTGGAGGGCATCGCAGCATGAACGGCGCGCGAGTCCTCTAGGACAACGGCAGGCCGCCGCCCTTTCCCGATGCCGGGAACTGCGTCGTTGCCGGGAAGCTTTCTGCAGTCCCCTGTTACGGGTCCGGGAAACCCTTGCCCACTCGGAACTCGACCTCATTTGTCACCAGGACGCCGACCTGCGCGAAATCGATTTCGGCCGCTGGGAAGGGCTCTCCTTTGCCGAAATAGCCCACGATTATCCCATCGAGGTCAATCGCTGGGCCCGGCTGGAACGGGACTTCCGCTTCCCCGAGGGAGAAGCTTACATCGATTTTCTACAGCGCATCCAAAAGGCGGCGGACCGTATCGCCCGTACCGCCGCAGCGCAAACCGAGCCCCTTGCGGTTTTCGCCCACGGCGGCGTCATCCGCGCCCTGATCTGCCATTGGCTCGGCCTGCCGGCCAAGCATTATCTGTTGTTTGAAGTCGAACCGGCCTCCATTTCGACGGTACGCCTGTTCGGCGACCGGGGCCTGTTGACCGGCCTCAACGACCCGGGACATCTGCGGGAGCTGCAACCATGAGTCGATTGATACTCATCACCGGCGGTGCCCGCAGCGGCAAAAGCGCCTATGCCCAGCGCCTGGCCGAAGCCTTGCCGGGCCCGCACGCCTATCTGGCGACCTGTCCGGCAATCGACCCGGAGATGAGCGAACGGATCCGCAAGCACCGCATGGAACGGGCCGAACGCGACTGGCAAACCCTGGAGGAACCGTACGACCTGCCCGGCACCCTGGCCCGGGCCGCCAATTATCCCACGGTGCTGATCGACTGTCTCACCCTCTGGATCAACAATCTCATGTTCCGGGCCGCAAACGCCGGAACCTCCCTGAGGGAGGAGGACATTCAACAGCATTGCCGGGCCGTTGTCGATGCCGCACAACAGCATCCGGGCACCGTCATCTTCGTCTCGGGCGAAGTCGGTCTGGGCATCGTACCGGACAATCGCGAGGCCCGACTGTTCCGTGATCTGCTGGGCCGCTGCAATCAGGTGATCGCCGGCAGCGCCGGACAGGTCACCCTGGTATCCTGTGGACTGCCATTACATCTGAAACAGGAGAGCTCCCCATGAACCTTCTTCAGGAAACCCTGGCCGCTATCCGCCCCCAGGACCAGAACATCCGTCGTCAGGCCAAAGAGCGTCTCGATCAACTGACCATGCCCCCCTGGGCCCTCGGCCGACTGCTGGACCTGGCGCTGGATCTGGCGGGCATGACCGGCTCCTTGCAACCGGAGGTGGAACGCCGCCTGATCATTACCATGGCGGGAGACCACGGCGTGGCGGAGGAAGGGGTCAGCGCCTTCCCCCCAGAAGTTACCGGGCAGATGGTCGCCAACATCGCCAACGGCGGCGCCGGCATCAATGCCCTGGCGCGAGTCGCCCGAGCACGGGTGCAGGTGGTGGACATGGGCGCGGCCTGCGACCTCTCCGCTCTGGTCGATTCCGGCCGCATCCTTTCCAAACGCATTGCCCCGGGCACAGCCAATATCGCCAGAGGCGTGGCCATGAGCCGGGAGCAGGCGGTGCGCACTCTCGAAGCCGGCATCGAAATCGCGCGCTCCTTCGCCGCCACCACCGACCTGTTCGGCACCGGTGAAATGGGCATCGCCAACACCACCCCGAGCAGCGCCATCGTGGCGGTATTGACCGGCACCAGCGTCGAACAGGCCACGGGTTGCGGCACCGGCATCGACCCGGAACGGCGCAGGCACAAGGTCGCCGTTATTGAACGGGCGTTGCGGATCAACCGCCCCGATCCCGGCGATGGCCTCGATGGCGGCGGCGGTGCTGATGAAGCCGTCGATGATGACCGGTTTGCGCAGGGCGGCGGCGCCGCCCTCATCGCTCAAGCCCTGGCCCCGACCGCGACCGATTACATGATCGCCGCCCATCACAGCATGGAACCGGGACACCGTCAGGCCCTGATCCGACTCGGCAAAAAACCGCTGCTGGACCTCGACTTCCGCCTCGGCGAGGGAACCGGCGCGGCCCTGGCCATGAACCTGGCGGAAGGGGCCCAACGCATCCTCACCGAAATGGCGACCTTCGCCGAAGCCGCCGTCAGCCAGGGACAGGACAGCGCATGAAAAGCCTGCTCGCCGCCATCGGTTTTCTCACCATTTTGCCGCTCCCGAAACGCTGGCAGAGCGGTGGGGACGACCTGGCCCGCAGCCCGGCCTGGTTCCCCGCGGTCGGGGCGCTGCTCGGAGCCGGCACCGCCCTGGTCGATTTCGGCCTGGGACTTTTCCTGCCGCCGCTGGTGGTCAGCTGCTGCAGCGTTCTGCTGCTGCTGGCGGCCTCCGGGGGCTTGCATATGGACGGCCTGGCCGACACCGCCGACGGCTTTTTCAGTGGCCGCAACCCCGAGCGCATGCTGGAAATCATGCGCGACAGCCGCAGCGGTCCCATGGGCGTCATGGCCATCTGCAGCCTGCTGCTGCTGAAAACCGTAACCCTGGCCGCCGTGCCCGCGCCCCTGCGGATTTCCACCCTGGTACTCATGCCCCTGGCGGGACGCACCGCCTTGACCCTGAGCCTGACCACCCTCCCCTATGCGCGGCAAGACGGCGGTCTGGCCGGGGTTTTCCACCCCGAGCGGTGGCAGGCGCTACTGGCTGCCGTCGTCCTGCCGGCCGCCGGCTGGCTGCTGCAGGGTCTGACCGGATTGGTGACGGCGGTGGTCGCCCTCGGAGGAAC
>JARRKW010000214.1:0-5735 GCA_037387645.1 Desulfuromonadaceae bacterium | reverse complement strand
AGGCGTCTTCCTGGGCGATTTCCGGCAGGCCGATAAGGGTGCGGACCATCTGTTGAACCTGCCCTTTGCTGGCGCGGCCATAACCGACCACGGCATTTTTGACCTGCAGAGCCGAATATTCAAAGACCGGCAGACCGGCATTGACCCCGGCCAACAGGGCGGTGCCCCGGGCATGACCGAGTTTGAGAGCCGACAGGGCATTTTTGGCGACAAAGATCTGTTCCACCGCCACGGCCTGGGGAGCGTAGGCGGCAATGACCCGGCCCAGTCCGTCATAGATAAGTTTCAGCCGCAAGGCGAGGTCATCGCTGCTGCGGGTGAAGATGGCCCCGTTGTCGATGTGCCGCAAGCGACAGCCCTGCTTCTCAATAATACCGTAACCGGTGATGCGGCTGCCCGGATCAATCCCTAAAATACGCATGCCCATCCGTTGAAAAGGAAAAAGACCGAAGGTGGTATGGGTGCCATTCGATGCCCCCGGTCCCTTCGGTCCTCAGCCTCATGTTCTGGTTAGCCCATGACTTTGTCGAGCTCTTCCTCGGAAATGTCAAAGTTGGCGTAGACGTTTTGGACATCGTCGTTATCTTCCAGCTTGTCCATCATCTTCAGCATCTGTTCCGCCGCTTTGCCTTCGAGTTCAACCCGGGTCTGGGGAATCATGGTTATTTCCGCCGTTTCCCATTGGAGTCCGGCAGCGCCCAGGGCTTCCCGGATGTCGATGAAATTGGCCGGATCGGTGATCACTTCATAGACATCGCCTTCGTCCTTGACGTCTTCGGCGCCGGCTTCCAGAGCGGCTTCGAAAATGCCGTCAAAATCGTTTTCCGTACTGAACGAGATCAGGCCCTTACGGTCAAACAGGAAGGCCACCGAGCCGCTCACGCCCAGATTGCCGTTGTGTTTGGCGAATATATGGCGCACGTCGGCCACGGTCCGGGTCCGGTTGTCGGTCATGAACTCGACGATGACGGCCACGCCGCCTGGTCCGTAGCCCTCGAAGGTGCCTTCCTCGTAGTTGATGCCTTCCATCTCGCCGCACCCCTTTTTGATGGCCCGGTCGATGGTGTCCTTCGGCATGTTTTCGTTTTTGGCCTTGTCCACGGCCGTGCGCAGACGGGCGTTGCTGGTGAGGTCGGCGCCACCGATTTTGGCCGCCACATTGATCTCCTTGATCAACTTGGTGAAAATTTTACCCCGCTTGGCGTCCTGGGCGCCTTTTCTGTGCTTGATATTTGCCCATTTACTATGTCCTGCCATGTTTTGCTGTCTCCTTGCGTTATTATTCTGCCGTTGGCTCTGATGCTGTGGTAAAACGGCCAGTTATCTATAGCATGGGGAGGATATCCGAACAAGAAGATTTCCTCCCCGGTTTTCGTCCGCAATTGACGGGCTTGCTGGCGTGACGTAGCCGTTTGCCCCCGCGCCGTTCCCTGATCGGAGGCGCAACATCCGGAGTTCCAGGATAGACGGTTTCCAGGAGAATACACAGAAAGACCGGCTGGGAGAGCCGGTCTTTCTGGAAAATATTTAATGCTTAAAAGTTAATGTTCTTTGAGGTGAGCCTGAAAACGGCGAATTTCGAGGTTGTTGCTAATTGACAGCCCCTCTTGCATCTGCTGGATGGTATCGAGAACTTCCTCATGCTCCTGTTGATTGTGGACGTAACCTTCCAGATTGACTTTGCCGTTTTGAACCTCAATGTGGACGTGATATTGATGAAGTCCGGATATGACCCCTTTGGAAAACAGGTTGGATTGGATTTTCTTGCGGATAATAAGATCTTGCAGACTCTTTTGGGAATGGTCCTTGGATTGCGACAGATTGCGATCCTTGGTGGCGTCGCAAATCAGTTTTACCGCCGTCTCTTCGGATAAGTGAGACGTGTTGATCACCAGGTCGTAGTGGATGGGGTCGGCCCAGTCCCGATCGAAATAGTATTTGATGAAACCGGCGCGCTGCTGGTCGGATTTGCGGACCAGGACCCGTGCCATTTCCGGGTCGAGCCATTCCCGCTCGGCCCAGCTCTCAACCCGCTCTTCAAAGGGCGCGATGATGCGGACCCGCAGTACGCTGTCGATGCCTTGCAGCAGATCCTGTCCGCCCCGGCCGTAGATGATGACGTTTCCCTTGAGGGCGTATTCGAGAATGATCAACTCGATGCGGTGAAAATTGGCCTCCATCTGGGAGTTCATCGATTCGACAAAGACGGGGGCTTTTTCGTCAGCCGTGTCCAGCGCCTCGGGAGAAAGGCCGTAACTGGCCGCCACTTTTCTGATTTCATCGCCATCTACCAGAGTATAGCCAAGTTTTTCCGCCACCTTGTGCGAAATGGGAATGCCAGCACTGCCCATTTCCCGGGAAATGGTTACGATTGCCATGAAATACGATTCCTCTCCACGATCAAAATTTACAACAAAGACAGCCGCAGGTGCTGCCGACTTCTGCCCTGGATGAAAAGTATCTGTTCAGCGGTACAACAGTTTTCTTCGTCAACGGGAGGATTAACCCGTTGATCGGTATTTGCCATGCAGTTTGCAGCGGAAGAAAAGGAGGATTTGTCGAGGTGTTGGTCCCTTGGTTGTCGGGACCGCCGACCCATGCCTTGCGGCTCCGGTTGCCCAGGAAGAACTCATGTTTATCCGGTTGCCGTTTTTGGGTTAAGCGTTGCAAGAATCCGATCCGGCCGATATGATGGCACGATTTGTCATGAAAGACAAGATTGGAAAGAAAAAATATATTGTATACTAAATGCGGATGAGTGGATTTTCATTGGAGAACGACGCTGGGACAGGCGGGGTCTTTTGTTTGCGAATACGACACCGTTCCGGCCTGATGTTCCCGGGTCGGCGCTGAAAGGACAGGGGATTCATGCGGTCGTTTTGGATCTGGGCTCATCGCGGTGCCTCCAGCGAGGCTCCGGAAAACACCCTGGCAGCCTTCCTTGCTGCCGAGAAGGCCGGCGCCCAGGGGATCGAACTGGATATTCACCTGACCCGGGATGGCGTTCCGGTCGTGATTCATGATGTCAGGGTTGATCGTACCACCGATGGCAGCGGGCCGGTTTCGCGGTTGACTTTGGCCGAGTTGCGGCGGCTCGATGCCGGCAGCTGGTTCGCTCCGGATTTTGCCGGCGAGCCCATACCGACCCTGGAAGAGGTTCTGGCCTGGGCCGGGGATCGTTTGCGGTTGAACCTGGAAATCAAGGATGCCGGCACCAGGCAGGCCATCTTACCGTTGCTGGCGCGCTATCCTGCTGCTCGGGTGCTCATTTCCTCTTTCGATTACCGGTTGCTGGCAGCTTTTCGGCGGGCGGATGGAGGGTTGCCGCTGGGAGTGCTGCTGGAATCGGCTTTTTGGGGCAGGGCGCTGCGTTTGGCCGTTGCTATCGGCGCCGAAAGTCTGCACCCCCGGGAAGACCGGGTAGGTTTCGCGCGCATGCTGAGAAATTCGAGCCAGATACAATCGCTGGTCTTTGATCTGGACGGGACCCTGTACAAAAGTGACGGCCTGGCCAAGGAAATCCAGACCATGGCCGCCGCTCTGGTAGCGGATACCCGCGGGGTTTCGCTCAAAGAGGTCCGGATGTTGCTGCAGAAATCGAAACAACGATTGATGGAGAGCCTGGAGCAGGAGCCGACCCTGACCCAGACCTGCCAGACCCTGGGGATCGAGGTGGCTGAATTTCACCGGGCCATGCAGCAGCAGGTGCGTCCCGAACGGTATCTGGATGCCGATCCCATTCTGCAGGCCCTGCTCGAATCCCTGGCGGAGGAATGTAACCTCTACCTCTACACCAACAACAGTTTGCCGATGACGGAGAAAATTCTCGCCCTGCTGGGAATCGAGTCGTTGTTCCGGCGTCTTTACACAATCGAATTCAGCTGGACACCCAAACCGGATTCCGAAACCTTGCAACGGGTGCTGGAAGATATCGGCGGACCACCGGAAAGTTTTCTCTTCGTCGGCGACCGGGAGCAGATCGACTTGAAAGTTCCCAGAACCCTGGGCATTCTCACCCTGCTGGTGACCGAAACGGCCGACCTGCTGCAAATCCATCAAATCCTCGGTATTATCCCCTGACGCCGGATCGGCCATTTCTCGACTTGTTTTCTCCTGGTCCCTCAGGTAAGATTCCGCTTTTTATCCTGTCTGGGAAGGATCGTTTGTTATGATTGATCAGATGCCTGCTGAACAACGACCGGAGCTGGAAGCGTTCATCCGGCAACGTATCGTCGACCAGGGCGGAATTCCCTTTGTGGAATATATGGAACATTGTCTTTACCATCCCCAGTACGGCTATTATATGGCGCCGCGGGAGCGGATTGGTAAAAAGGGCGATTTCTTTACCTCGACCAGTGTCCATTCGGCTTTTGGCCGGCTGCTTTGTCGTCAGTTGGAGCAGATGTGGCAAATTCTTGCTCAGGGTTCTTTTACCATTGCCGAGCAGGGGGCCGGCGAAGGGCATCTGTGTCTGGATATTCTCGATGCGGCGGCCGAAGAATACCCGGAATTTTATCGCTCTTTGCAGTATCGCCTGGTGGATATCAGTCCAGATAATCAACAGCGGCAAAAAGCTCTGCTGCAGGACCATCTCGAGCGGATCGAGTGGTGCTCTCTGGCGGAGCTGAAGGGCATGGAGGGTTGCTTTCTGAGCAATGAACTGGTGGATGCCTTTCCGGTTCATCAGGTGGTCATGCAGGATGGCCAATTACAAGAAGTTTATGTGGTGGCGGGTGAAGAAGGCTTTGTCGAGGAGTTACGGCCCCCTTCAACGGAGCGTTTGCCGGAACATCTGGCCGGCTTGGGTGTTTCCCTGGTGGAAGGGGCACGGGCCGAGGTCAATCTGGCCGCCGTAAAATGGATGACCCAGCTTGCTACTTTGGTGCAGAGGGGTTTCATTCTGACCATCGATTACGGTTATCCTGCCGCGGAACTTTACGCGCCCTGGCGCAACCGTGGCACCCTGATGTGTTATTATCGGCATACCTCCAATGAAAATCCGTATCTGAGCCCCGGCTGCCAGGATATTACCGCCCATATCGATTTCACCACCCTGGAGCGGGTCGGTGAGTCTCTGGGGGTGAAGCGGATCTTTTATGGTGACCAGTGTCGGTTTTTGCTGGGACTCGGCTTTGTCGATCTGCTGATGGAAATGCAGGCTCGAACTACCAATGAGAATGAAGCGCGGGCTCTGCGGTTGACCCTAAAAAATCTGATTATGCCCGATGGCGGCATGGGAGACACTTTCAAGGTTCTGATTCAGGCCAAAGCCGTTGAACCACCGCTGTTGCTCTGTCAGCGGTCCCTGAGTGATCTGCCGCTGCCGCCGATGGTCTGAGCGGCCGGCCCTGGGTTTTACCGCCGGTTTAGTGCCGTCTGATAGAATTGAGACACCTCTTTCCCCCTAAGGAGGGGGAGTTGTTAACCTACAAGAATATATGAGGAGAATTCCGATGAAAGAGAAAGTTCAAGAAGCTCTCGACCTGATTCGGCCTGCTTTGCAGGCGGATGGCGGCGATGTCGAATTGGTCGATGTGTCTGCTGATGGGGTGGTAAGCGTTCGCTTGAAAGGCGCCTGCGGTTCCTGCCCCATGTCCACCATGACTTTGAAAATGGGTATCGAGAAGACCCTGGTGGAGAAAGTTCCCGGAGTCAAGGAAGTCGTCCAGGTAAAATAATCAGGGCCTGGAACAGGAACACTGCGTTGCAACTGGAAAAAAGGAGTCCTTGCGGAC
>JARRKW010000213.1:0-3697 GCA_037387645.1 Desulfuromonadaceae bacterium | reverse complement strand
CATTTTTATTATAAGGAGCAACCGATGCTGATCATCGGCGTAGATACCGGCGGTACCTTTACCGACTTCATCTGGCAGGATGGCGCCGACCGGGGCGAATACAAACGCCTTTCCACCCCCCACAACCCGGCCGAGGCGGTGCTGGACGGCCTGCGCCGACTGACCCGGGGCCGCCCCTTTCAGCTGGTGCACGGCTCGACCGTGGCCACCAACGCCCTGCTGGAGAAGAAGGGCGCCCGCACCGCCCTGGTTACCAACGCCGGTTTCGAGGATGTTATCGAGATCGCCCGTCAGAATCGCCCCCGGCTGTATGAACTGCAGGTCCGGAAAAATCCGCCCCTGGTACCGCCGGAACTGCGCTTCGGCCTGGACTGCCGCGTCGATGTTGACGGCAAAGTCCTTAGCGAACTGCAGGCGGATGAACTGGAACGGCTGATGACCCAACTGCAACGGGACGGGGTTGAATCGGTGGCGGTTTCGCTGCTGTTTTCCTTCAACAACCCCGATCATGAACAACGGATCGGCGCCAAGTTGCGGGAACTCGGCCTGCCCCTTTCCCTCTCCCATGAAATTCTGGCCGAATTCCGCGAATACGAGCGCACCAGCACCACCCTGATCAACGCCTACGTCTCCCCCAAAATGGATCGTTACCTGGGCCAGCTGGCCCGGGAAGGGGGTGCCAAGCCGTTCCGCATCATGCAGTCCAACGGCGGCTCCAGTTCGGCGGAGACCGCCCGCCGGGACTCGGTGCGCACCATCCTGTCCGGCCCGGCCGGGGGGGCGGTGGGCGCGGCTCTCATCGGCCGGCGCAGCGGCCATGACCGGCTGATCAGTTTCGATATGGGCGGCACCAGCACCGATGTGGCCCTCATCGACGGCCAGCTCCCCCTGACCACCGAATCGACTATCGCCGGTTATCCGGTCAAGGTGCCGATGCTCGATATCCATACCGTCGGCGCCGGCGGCGGCTCCATCGCCCGCCTGGATCGGGGCGGCTCCCTGCGGGTCGGTCCGGAAAGCGCCGGCGCCGATCCCGGCCCCATCTGTTACGGCCAGGGGGAGGAGTTGACCGTCACCGACGCCAACCTCTATCTGGGCCGTCTCATTCCCGACCATTTCCTCGGCGGGGCCATGAAACTGCAAACGGCAAAGGTTACCCAAACAATGGAGGCCTTTGCCGCCGAGCTGGGGTTGGCAGCGGTGGAGCTGGCCGAGGGCATCCTGGCCGTCGCCAACAGCGCCATGGAAGGGGCGATCAAAAAGATCTCGGTGGAGCGGGGTTTCGACCCCCGGGAGTTTACCCTCTTCTCCTTCGGCGGCGCCGGCGGCATGCATGCCGTGGCCCTGGCCGAACTGCTGCAGATGCCGCAGGTGCTCATCCCCAGCTCGCCCGGCACCCTGTCGGCCCAGGGGATGCTGCTGGCCGATGTGGTCAAGGATTATTCCCAGACGGTCATGTTGAACCAGGAACAGGCCAGCCGGCAACGGCTCGATGAGCTGTTTCAACCGCTGCTGCGCCAGGCCCGGGAGGAACTGCAGCAAGAAGGGGTCAGCGCGGACCGCATCGAGCTGGAACCGCTGCTCGACATGCGTTATCGGGGCCAGTCCTTCGAACTGCTGGTCCCCTATACGGAAGAGTTCATCGCCGGTTTTCACCGGCAGCATGAGCGGGCCTACGGCTATGCCGGCAGCGAACGCCCGGTGGAAATCGTCAATCTGCGCCTGCGCGCCTACGGTCGGCCCGAGCAACCGCAGGCGATACCCCAACCGCTGGCCGGTCCGGACCCGGATCCGACAGCCTTTCTGGGAGAGACCCGCAGCACCTTCGTCGGCCGGAAACTCCCCACCGCCATTATCGACCGCAACCGCTTACAACATGGCAACAGCGTTCAGGGACCGGCCATCCTCACGGAATATTCCTCCACCATCGTGGTGCCGCCCGGCTGGTGCGGCCGGGTCGATCCCTACGGCAATCTGCTGCTGAAAGGAGAGATCGCATGAACATCAATCCGATCCTGCTGCAGGTCTTCCGCAACCGTTTCATCGCCATCGCCGAAGAAATGGGGGTCACCCTGGGCCGCACCGCCTTCTCCCCCAACATCAAGGAACGCCGCGACTATTCCTGCGCCCTGTTCGACGCCGACGGCGACATGGTGGCCCAGGCCGCCCATATCCCGGTCCATCTCGGTTCCATGCCTCTGTCCGTCAAGGCGGCCCTGGCGGCAGTCCCCATGGCAGCAGGGGACATGGTCATGCTCAACGACCCCTTCGCCGGCGGCACCCATCTGCCCGATATCACCCTGGTGGCGCCGGTTTATGTCGATGGCCAGGACAGCCCGGCCTTCTATGTGGCCAACCGGGCCCATCACTCCGATGTGGGCGGCATGACGGCCGGCTCCATGCCCGTGTCCACCAGCCTGTTTCAGGAAGGGCTGATTATTCCACCGACCAAAATCGTTTCCGCCGATGGCATCGACCGAAACCTGTTCCAACTGCTGTTGCGCAATGTCCGCACCCCCTGGGAGCGGGAAGGCGACTTTTCCGCCCAGGTCATGGCCAATCTCACCGGCATCAATCGCTTTCGGGAGCTGGTGGCCAAATACGGCCTGCCCATGACCCGGGACTATGCTGGATATCTCAACGAATATGCCGAAAGGATGCTGCGTCAGTCCATCAGCGCCCTGCCCGATGGCAGCTACCGGTTTGAGGATTGTCTCGATTCGGACGGTCATAGCGACCAGCCGATCCCGCTGAAACTGACCCTGACCATCCGGGGCGATGAAGCGGAGCTCGATTTTAGCGACTGCGCCCGGCAGGTGCGCGGCAGCGTCAACGCCGTCTATGCCATTACCCTGTCGGCGGTGCTCTACTGCTTCCGCTGCCTGATCAAGGAGGATGTCCCCACCAATGCCGGCATTGCCCGCCCCCTGAAGATTCTCACTCAACCGGGAACGGTGGTGGACGCCCGTTTTCCCGCCGCCGTCGCCGGCGGCAATGTGGAAACCAGCCAGCGCATTGTCGATCTGGTGCTGGGCGCCCTGGCCCAGGCGCTGCCGGAACAGATTCCCGCCGCCAGCCAGGGCACCATGAACAACGTGACCATCGGCGGCATCGATCCGCGCAGCGGCCAGCCCTTCAGCTATTACGAAACCCTGGCCGGCGGCTGCGGCGCCTCCCACCGCCACCAGGGTGCCGACGCGGTTCATTCCCACATGACCAACACCCTCAACACCCCCATCGAAGCGCTGGAATACGCCTATCCCTTTCGGGTCACCCAGTACAGCCTGCGCCCGAACTCCGGTGGCCGAGGAGAGCAGCAGGGGGGCGACGGTCTGATCCGCGAGATCGAAATGCTGACCGAGGCCGAGGTGACCCTGCTGACGGAACGGCGGAGTCAGGGGCCTTACGGTCTGGCCGGGGGAGAGCCCGGGAAAACCGGGAGCAACCAGAAGATCAAGGGGGATTCAGCGGAGCAACTGCCCGGGAAACAGAGCTGTCATTTCAAAGCCGGGGAGCGGTTGCGAATTGAGACCCCCGGTGGAGGGGGATGGGGGAAGGAATCTTCGTAAGGCAGCCTATTTAGGCGGAAGACTGAAGGACATCGATGCGGTTCATTCCTCACCGCATCCTACAGGAACTACAGAGAACAACCTGCTGTTGCCCCCTCCCCTGCGCCGCAGCCGGAGCCCAGTGGAGG
>JARRKW010000212.1:0-4261 GCA_037387645.1 Desulfuromonadaceae bacterium | reverse complement strand
ACGTTGTTGCCGGGGTGGAAGGTGGTGCCACGCTGACGGACCAGAATCGAGCCCGCGGTGACCTGCTGGCCACCATACCGTTTTACACCCAGCCGTTTACCGGCGCTGTCGCGGCCGTTCTTGGAGCTGCCGACGCCCTTTTTATGTGCCATGGGATAGCCTCCTTATGCCTCGATGCCTGTGATTTTCAGGCGGGTGATCGGTTGACGGTGTCCATAGGTCTTGCGATAGGTCTTGCGCCGTTTGGAATGGAACACCAGGATTTTTTTGTCCTTGCCCTGTTCCACAATCTGCGCGTTCACTTTCGCTCCAGGCAATAGAGGTGTTCCGATTTTAACCTCTTCTCCGCCGACCATGAGGACCTCGTTCAGCTCGATGGTTGCACCCACCTCGCCTTCGATTTTCTCGACCTTCAGCAGGTCTCCTTCGGAAACTTTGTATTGTTTTCCTCCGGTCTTGATTACCGCGTACATACAATTCACCTCGCTCTCTATATTAGCGTCTAAAAAAGACAAGCTTGGACTATAGGTCCCGGCGTTGTTTCTGTAGAGGATGGCGGCGATGTCCGGATGCACCAGCAGGGTCAGCTGGGTATTGAGCAGATTGTGCAGTTCCCGCCGCAGTTCGCGGAAGATCTCGTACACGGTGGTGGTGCGACTCTTGACGTAGCCCTTGCCTTCGCAGTAGGGGCAGGATTCGCACAGGGTCCGGCCGATGCTTTCCCGCACCCGTTTGCGGGTCATTTCAATCAGGCCCAGCTCGGAAATCTTCAGGATGTTGGTTTTGGCCTTGTCGTTGCGCAGGGCCTCTTCCAGGGCCGAATGGACCTTCTCCCGGTGGGGCTCCTTTTCCATGTCGATGAAGTCGATGATGATCAGGCCGCCGATGTTGCGCAGGCGCAGTTGAAAGGCGATTTCCTTGACCGCTTCCAGGTTGGTCTTGAGGATGGTGTCCTCCAGGTTGTGCTTGCCGACGAAACGGCCGGTGTTGACATCCACGGCGGTCAGCGCTTCGGTCTGTTCGATGATGATGTGGCCGCCGCTTTTCAGCCAGACCTTGCGGCCCAGGGCGCGGGCGATCTCGACTTCCAGACCGAAGGCGTCAAAGATCGGTTCGGGATCCTCGTAGAGTTCGATGACGTACTGCAGCTTGGGCATGAAGGTGCCGAGGAAGCGGACGATCTTGTTGTATTCAACCTGCGAATCGACCACGATGCGATCGACGTCTTCGGTGAGGATATCACGCAAGACCTTGCTGGTGACGTCGAGGTCCGAATGAATCAGGCAGGTAGCGCGGCGGTTCTCCCGGCGGTTGGCGATCTCCCGCCAGAGCCCGACCAGAAACTGCATGTCGGCCCGCAGGTCATCTTCGCTTTTGCCCTCGGCGGCGGTACGGACGATGAACCCGGTGCCTAAGGGACGAATCTCCTCGACGATGCGACGCAACCGATCCTTCTCTTCCTCATTTTCGATGCGGCGGGAGATGCCGATATGATCGACGGTAGGCATGTAGACCAGATGGCGACCGGGCAGGGAGATGTGGGAGGTGATGCGGGCTCCTTTGGTTCCCAGCGGTTCCTTGGCCACCTGTACCAGGATTTCCTGTCCTTCCTGCAGCAGATCTTCGATGGGAGGCAGGGGTGGCCGTTCCGGTTGGTTTTCCTCGTCCGGTTTGGGGTGGTTGCTGCCACCGTCGATAAATTGTTCGACCGCCTCCATTTCCTCGATGACATCGGCGACATACAAAAAGGCCGCCTTTTCCAGGCCGATGTCGACAAAGGCCGCCTGCATGCCGGGCAGCACGCGAATGACTTTGCCCAGATAGATGTTGCCAACAATACCCAGATCCCGACTGCGCTCAATATAGAGCTCGGCGATGTGGCCGTTTTCGAGCAGAGCCACGCGCGTTTCGTGGGAGGTGGTATAGATGACCAGTTCCGTGGTCATAACGCCTCCGTAACAGTAAAGATGAAAAGATTTTATATGGTTTGAATCTAATAATTGCGCTTGGTCGGCCCTTTGGCCTCAGCCCGGCGTCAGCTCCGGATCGAACAGAACTTCGATCTTGCGGATGTCCAGCCGTCGCACCTGTTCCTGAGACAGGCCGAGCAGATAGCCGGCCAGCAGGGTCGGACTGCCTTTGGCCAGATGCATCCGGAGCCGGTCGCCGTCAAGTTCGAGAGTCGTTACCCCGGGGCGCAGATCAACTTCCAGCAGCCGGCCCTTGCCCTTGTCGCGGGTAGTGATGACCTGTTCGGCCTGCAGAAAGGCCTCGATGCGTTCGGGCAGATCCGGGGGTCGGGTTGCCGGCAACTGGAGATAATAGACCGATTCGGTAATACTAACCGAAGGGGCCGGGATTTTCCAGTTGACGGCCGCGCCTTCCAGCACCCGGAAACCTTCCGGCAGCTGCTCATTCAGGGCGGTCACCAGCGTTTCCGCCGGCAGTGGTCGGAACAGTTCCAGGTCGATGATCTCGGCGTCGCTGGCCACTCCCGTCGGCAAAGCATCGGGAAAAGAAATCCGCGGCGCCGGGTGAAAACCCTGGGAAAAGCGCAGGGGCAGACCGGCGCGGCGGACGGCCCGCTGGAGCACCGTCATGAATTCGAGATGGGCCACCAGGCGGGCCCGGCCGTCTTTGCGCAGCCGCAGGCGAATTTTGTAGCGGGTTTCGTTGGCCGGGTCGAAATGTTCCCGGGGCGGCCCCTGCGGTGGAAGGGCGGGGTCGGTCGCCGGGCGCATACGCAGCCGGTCGAAATCGCAGATGCCGCAGTGGCTGCAGTTGCCGTGGCGGCAATCGGGGGTATAGTCCCCGGCCAGGGCCCGTCGGGCTTCGGCCTGGAAGAATGACTTGGGAATGCCGCAGTCGATATGGTCCCAGGGCAGGACCTCCTGCCACTCCCGTCGGCGCAGGTACCAGTCCGGTTCCAGGCCGCAGTTGGCGAAAGCGGCCAGCCAGCGGTCGAAATTGAAATGTTCCTGCCAGCCGTCAAAGCGACAGCCGAGATCGACCGCCTGTTCCAGGACGGTACCGAGCCGACGATCGCCCCGGGCGAAGACCCCCTCGATAAAGGAAAGCTGGGCCTTGTGCCATTTCAGGCGCAGCTTTTTCCGGCGCAGACCGTCCCGCAGAACGTCCTGTTTCCGCAGGGTTTCCTCGATGCCGAGCTGCGCTTCCCACTGAAAGGGGGTGTGCGCCTTGGGCACGAAGGTCGAGACCGAAACATTGACGTCGGCCCCGCCGGCAGTTCCCTTGCCGCTCGCCTTGGCCTTGGCCGCCAGCTCGACGATGGCCGCCAGGTCCTCTTCCGTTTCCGTCGGCAGTCCCAGCATGAAGTAGAGCTTGATGATCCGCCAGCCCAGGGCAAAGGCGGTTTTGGTGGTGGCCAGCAGATCTTCCTCGGTAATGCCCTTGTTGATGACCCGGCGCAGACGGTCGGTGCCCGCCTCCGGTGCCAGGGTGAAACCGGTTTTGCGCACCTTTTTGACCTCTTCCATCAGCTCTTCGGTCAGGGAGCCGACCCGCAGACTGGGGAGGGAAACGGCCACCCGGTCGTGGGCACAGCGTGCCATCAGACCTTTGAGCAGCGGGCCGATGCAACTGAAGTCGCCGGTCGACAGGGACAGCAACGAGACCTCGTCGTAGCCCGAATGGTTGAGGGCTTCCTCGATGATGGCCGCGATGCGTCCGGGGTTGCGCTCGCGTACCGGTCGGTAAATGTAGCCGGCCTGACAGAAGCGGCAGCCGCGGGTGCAGCCCCGGGCGATTTCCACCGCGACTCGGTTGTGAACCGTATTCATGAAGGGGATAATCGGCCGGGTCGGATAGGGGGCCTTATCCAGGTCGGCCAGAAAGCGTCGCCGCACCCGCGGATAATCGGTTCGCAGAGGCCGGATGGCCGCGATGCGGCCATCCGGTTGATAATCCACCTCGAACAGGGAGGGAACATAGACTCCCTCAATGGCGGCCAGTCGCTGCAGCAGCTGAGTGCGGGATTCGCCGGTCCGTTTGGCCTGACGAACCGTTTCGGCGATTTCGACCACGGCTTCCTCGCCGTCGCCGATGAGGGCGCAGTCGATGAAATCAGCCAGGGGTTCGGGGTTGAAGGCGCCGGGGCCGCCCACCAGAATCAGCGGCGCGGTTTCGCCGCGCTGCTGGCGGCGGCGGGGGATGCCGGCCAGATCGAGCATGCCGAGGACGTTGCTGTAGGAGAGTTCGTGTTGCAGGGTGAAGCCCAGAATGTCGAAATCCTTCAGCGGTC
>JARRKW010000211.1:0-7230 GCA_037387645.1 Desulfuromonadaceae bacterium | reverse complement strand
TAAAAAAACGGAACCGAATCGGCAGACAAAAACTGTGCAAAAGCACAGTCGGAAATTCCATTTCATCACGCCAAACCGCAGTGCGCGCGGAGCAGCGCCAGCTTTTCCGCGCGGCAGCCATGCCAGCGCTCCAGCAGGTGCTGGGCCAGGGTTTCCCCCCGGCTGGTCAGGGCGATGATTTCATCCAAAAAAACCGCTTCGTCTTCCCCCCGGGCATTGCGTCGGTTCTGTCGCTGCAACCCGGCCCGGGCGATCTGCAGAACCGTCACCGCCAGCTCCTGCAGCAGCCCCTGACGCCAGGGTGCCCGCAAGCCCAGCCGCCAGGCCTGACGGTAGAGCCGATCCCGCTCCGGCGCCGCCAAATCCCGGAATAGCGCCCAGCTGTCCTCGGCGGCTTGAGGATCGTAGAGAACCCCTTTCAACAGCGCCCCTACCGCCAGAGCAAAGCGTGGCGGCAGACTGTCGGCACTGCGGATTTCGATCTGCGGACGCAACCGCACCTCGGGAAAGAGGGTGGAAAGATGAAGATCCCAATCAGCCAGGGTGGCTTGATGGGTAAGATAGCCGCCCCGCAGGAATTCGCCGAAGGTGAAACGCCGGCCGGTCAAATCGATCAGCCGCTGCTCGCGCTGGATAAAGTACATGGGCACATCGAGCGCATACTCGACATAGTCGGCCAATTCGGCGGCGGGGTCGAACAACCGCTCGATAAGCCCGGTGCGATCGGGATCGGTGCGGGACCAGATCTCCCCAGTTGCCGATCAGGGAAATATCCTTCAGAAAACTCAGGTAACCCTGGTTACAACAGTGCAGATCCCGACAGAACTCCCCGGAAAGCTCCAACTGCCCCCCCGGTTCCAGGGTAATGGAGGAAGTCGGCCCCAGCAAGCCGACCAGCCTGCCATCCTCCCACAACCCCTGCCAATCGTTGATCCGCTGCAACTTCCGTAACAACTGCTCGATCCGGGCATAACTGGCGGCTTCGCCAGTAGCCCCCTCCAGCACCAAACTTTCCAGTTCAATGCCGATGCCCCACTGGTCCTGCGGCCGCGCCCCTCGAAGAAGATAGTCGAGCAGATCCTGAGTCGAGCCAATCAGCTGGTGCAAGGAAGGTTTGGACAGGGTCGTCATAGCTCGCTCAGCAACGAAAACCGGCGCAAATACCCGGTTTTCAAAAAAGTCAGGATTCAAGATAAGCCTTGATACTGACCGCAATGGTCTCAAAAATTCGGGTAAATTCCTTTTCATCCCGCTCCAGCAAGGTAATCCGGAACCCCTGTTCCGAAGAACAAAAAGACGATAGCGGAACGGTACAGATCCCGGTGGAGGCCAGCAGATAATAAACAAAACGTTTATCCGCCGACACCCCGGGTTGACCGACCAGACTCTCGACCAGGGCGCACACCTCGGGAACCTCGATAGGCAGCGTCTGGGTATTTTTCAGAATCGATTTCTCAAAGGCGACAGCCATGTAAAAAGCACCGTTGGTGCGATTGACCTTGAGGCCCTTGACCTTCTTCAGAATGTTGTAGGCAATATTCGAACAACGTTCATAACGGCTTTTACGTTCTTCCAGATACTTGGGATACTCGGAATGACTCAGCAGAGCCGGTATCGCTTTTTGCGGCAAGGTCGTAGAACAGACTTCGACCATTTTGGAATTGAGGATGGACGAAATATACTGCTGGAATATTGGATCCTTATCGGCGTTGTAGACTTCGATCCAACCACAGCGGGCACCGGGCCAGGGAACCTCTTTACTGATCCCCTTCATGGCGATAGCCGGCACATCCCCGATCAGGTCAGAAATGGGCTTGGTCGATTCGCCGTTGTAGACGATGTTGTGATAGATCTCGTCGCAGATGATGAACAGATCGTATTCCTTGGCAATGGCGATGATTTCCCGCAAAATCCGCTCCGGGTACACCGCCCCGGTGGGGTTGTCGGGATTGATGATGAGAATACCGGAAATGGCCGGATTGTACTTGACCGATAGCCGCAGATCATCCAGGTCGGGATACCAGTTGTTATCCGGATCCAGGCGGTAAGAAACCGGCTTCTGCCCGGCGTGGGCCGCCTCCCCCGACGAATGGGTGGAATAGGTCGGCGAGGGTCCGATCACCCGGGCTTCACGACGCAGCAGGCCATACACTTTCTGGATAGCATCCCCGAGACCGTTAAAAAAGATGATGTCTTCCGCGGTAACCTGGGTCTTGCCACGGCGATTGACCAGCTCGGCCAGAAATTCTCGCGTCTCCAACAAGCCCTTGGTCGCGCAATAACCGTAAGAACAGTCCTTCATGGCCAGATCGGCCACGATTTTTTTCATCCAAACGGGAATTTTTTCCCCTTTGGCCACCGGGTCGCCAATATTTTCCATATTGGTCTTGATGCCGAGCTTTTTCAGCTTTTCGGCAATCTCGACGATAGCCCGAATTTCATAGATCAGTTCACCCGCTCCGATGTGGACGATGTTGTTACGCATACTGAGCTCTCCATTGGGAAGAAAAATCCGCCGTAACCGCTACGGCTGTCAGGGATCAAAACAAAAAAGGCCATGGATCTGTTACCCATGGCCTCGGTTATCGCGTTGAGTTCGGAGTTATGGACACCCCTCCGGGCAACAGACAGAGGCCGGCTCGTCGGCGGCTGCGGCCGCGCAGCACGCTCGCGTTGCAGGGGCTGCTGAAATGGAGGATTGCTGCGCCATGAACATAACCCTGTCTCCCGAAAACTGTAGCTTGCTTGGTTATCACAGCCCGCTGACAAAGTCAACGGTTTCCTTAAAACCGTCACCTTTTCCCGACGCCGATCCGGCCGCCGGCGGACCAGTCAACTCACTTAACCAGCTTCAACCCACCGCGAGTCGGTTTGTCTCCGATTTTCTCGTCCGTTGTGGCGGTTTCGACCGCATCGGCTTCGCCTTCGGCAACGGGCTCGAAAAACGGCAGGGTGCCGTCCTGGGCCATGTTGCCGATGGCCTCGGCAATGGTCAGACACTGCTTCATACAGACCCGGTGGGCAGGACAGGAAGTGCAATCGGCCTGGCCACCGGCGACGCGCAGGGCGTGAATCACCAACTCGACACTTTCAATCTGGGACAGGGGGATAAAAAACATGAAAACTCCCGATACGTTTGGACTTGAAGCTGCTATAAGGTGCGACCCGCCACCTCGGCGAAGGCGCGCAGTTTTTTCATCATAGCGGCGAATGCTTCCGGACGCAAGGACTGCGGGCCGTCACTGGCCGCCGTTTCCGGATGCGGATGCACCTCAACGATCAGACCGTCACAACCGGCGGCCACGCCGGCATAGCACATGGAGGGGACCAGACTGGCATGGCCGGTGGCATGGGAGGGATCGATAATCACCGGCAGATGGGTCTGCTCCTTGAGCACCGGTACGGCGGAAATATCCAGGGTGTTGCGGGTCGCCGTCTCGAAGGTCCGGATGCCGCGCTCGCAGAGGATGACCCGGCGGTTTCCTTCCGACAGAATGTATTCCGCACTCATCAGAAATTCCTGGATGGTCGTGGCCATGCCCCGCTTGAGCAGGATCGGCTTGTCGATCTGGCCCAGCATTTTCAGCAGGGCGAAATTCTGGGTATTGCGCGCGCCAACCTGCATGATGTCGGCATAGCGAGCCACCAGATCCACGTCCCGGGGATTGACCACCTCGGTGACGATGGGCAGTCCCGTTTCCTGCCGGGCCAGGGCCAGCAGCTTCAGCCCCTCCTCCTCCATCCCCTGAAAGGAATAGGGGCTGGTGCGCGGCTTAAAAGCCCCTCCGCGCAACACCCTGGCGCCCGCCGCTTTGACCGCATGGGCCGACTCCAGGATCTGCGCTTCGCTCTCCACCGAGCAGGGCCCGGCCATCACCACCAACCGATCACCACCAATAGACAATCCGGCGCCGAGGTCGATGGTGCTCGGTTCCGGTTTCACTTCGCGACTGGCCAACTTATACGGTTTCAGAATGGGGACCACCTGCTCCACGCCGGGCATGGACTCCAGCGTCTGCAGCACTTCCTTGCCCCGCTCATCACCGACCGCGCCGATGACATTGCGAGTGGTCCCGTGAATGACATGGGGTTCATAGCCAAGTTCACGAATCCGGTTGATTATTTCCGTCATTTCCCCTTGGGCGGCCCCCTTTTTCATGACGATGATCATGCCCAAAATGCATTACCGAAGGCGAAGCCGACCGATTACTGGAACAAACCACCGACCGGCACCACATACAACCCCAAAAAACTTTCGCAAAAGGTTATCCGACGGTAATAGCGTCGGGGAAAGTCAGGGATCATTCGCAAGTGATATTTTTCCTTGACAGCGTGACCGGATTTGGTTATAAACGGAGCCTCTTCGCCCAGATAGCTCAGTCGGTAGAGCAGAGGACTGAAAATCCTCGTGTCGGCAGTTCGATTCTGTCTCTGGGCACCAGCTATCAAAAAGGTCGCAGCTAACGCTGTGACCTTTTTTTGTTTTATTTATGTAAATTTGTACAATTGAGCCGGGAACTATTCTTTTCAACCAGTAATTTACAGCCAAACTTTTAGTTTGTCCCTTACAACGACACTGTGCTCTTCATTCTGATGGGCATGGTGCTCGACCAGGGCACAAATAACTTTCGCGCAGAGATCCCCACGAGAATCACGACTGAAGCTGCTCCCACATTTCAATACTGCAATATTTGGCCAACGCAGCCATAGCATGAGAGGGCACTCCGGTTGGCTGAAACGGTCCTTCTGCATGTTCCGCTGCGGGACCGCCGCGAAATATTCAACAGCTTTCGGCCCCTGCCCTGCACCATCCCCCTCTCCCTCTTTTCCCAACCGCCAGACAAAACCGACTGGCTCGAACCACCAAAAATCCAGCAGTTTCCTGCAACTGAAAAATAAAACGCCCACCCAACTTGACAAACCCCAAACACCCGGCAGAATTAACTGAACCTTTGATGGCTTTTATTAAAATGAACAATTCTTTGCAAATGAAAAAGGGAGGGGTGGCGGAATGGACGAGCTCAATCAGCTTGCGCTGAGCGCCCTGGACGCTGCTATCGCCACCCTGTTGCCGGCGTCTGTGCCGGGCGGATTGACCCGTGAGGTGCGCCTGCTGCCGGAAGCCGTTCTCCCCGCGGGGATCGGCGGATACATCGGCCTCCACCCCGAACCGCGGGGGGAGATTTACGGTCGGCGGCTGCGTGCCCGACTGCAAATTTCCATCCGGGGAGGCAATGAGGGTAACGCCTCCTCCTACCTCGACCAGATCGTACAGGGACTTCTGACCCAGCACCAGGGTGACCTCCGCCGCGAAGGACTCCAGTCCCTCAGCCTGCGCCCCGACTCCGTCGATACCCGCAACGCCCAGTTCGACCTTTCCTTCGAGTACCGCCATCTGCCCACGGTCAGCGGCGGCATCATCCAGGACCTCGATCTCAGTGTCGCAAACAACCGCACCCCCTATCGCGGGCGCTTTGTTGCGGATCTGGCCTGTAGCAGCCTGAGCGGGCTGGCCGATCCCCTGGCCGACTTTTTCGCGCCGGACGACCTCGACCTGAACGCCAGCTCTCCGACCCCGGCCTGGAGTTACAACAGTGTTGCCGGCTGTATCGAGCAAACCTCGACCGCCCGTGGCGGTCCCCTGACCCTCACCCAGGCGCGCAAGGCCGGCCCTCAACTGCTGTGGCGACCATCCGCCGCCCCCCTCAACATCAGTCGCTTTATCGCCAGCGTGGAATTCGCCTCCGGCAGCCCTGACGGCATCGGCCTGGTGTTCGGTCGTTCGGATGCCGACAACCTCTGCTATTTCCTCGCCTCCGAAAGACATCAGTACCAGCTGTTCGGCTGCCGGCAGGGAGGCAGTTACCGCTTCATCGGCAGTCCGGTCACGGATGTCGGTCTGGAGCTGAACAGCCGCCACCGACTCAGTCTCACCGTTTACGACCAAACCCTGATCGCCACCCTTGACGGCGTCCAGACCCTGGCCGTCATCGCCGACACACCCGTTCCCAAGGGAGAACTCGGCCTTTTCACCCATGGCAACAACAGCGCTCGATTTTATCGCGTTCAACTCATAGAACTCATCTAAACCCGCGGCTAAGGAGAAAACCATGGAAGAAAATTTTGCTGAACAAATTGTTCCCGGCACCTTTATCCGGGTCCAGGCCGAGGCCCTGATTGCTCCCAAAGGCGTAGCTTACGGCAACGTGGGTATCGTCGGCACGGCCGCCAATGTGGTGGGCGGCGACGTCCTGGGCAGTACCCAGCTGCTCTCCAGCCTGGAAGACGCTTACAAGATCTACGCGCCTTCCGACGCACTGAGCACCGGCAACCTCAACCTGATGCGCGGCATGGAACTGCTCTTCCGCAACGGCGCCACCACCGTCTATGCCCAGGGGCTGGCCCAGGGGGCGACCCAGACCGACTTTGCCACGGCGGTGGACGAACTGCTTAAGGAGGAGATCAACCTGCTGATCATCCCGGAGCTGGACACGACCACCACGACCACGGTTCTCAAGGCCGCCGTAAACAGCGCCGAAACCAATGCCCGGGATGTCATCGCGGTCATCGGCTCCGATGCCAGCGGCCTGGAACAAATCACGCCCCAGGTCAATGCGGATAAACGGCTGGTGTTGTGCACGCCCGGCGTCGAAGCCTACGACGCCGCCGCCAAGCAGACCGTGACCCTGCCCGGCAACTACACGGCCGCCGCCGTGGCCGGCCTGATTGCCTCGCTGGCTCCCCAGGCCAGCCCCACCAACAAGACTCTGCCGGGGGTCACCAAGCTCGCCACCAAATACAGCTACGGTGCGCTAAAAGCCCTGTTGCAGGCGAATGTCCTCCCCCTGGAAAGCCGCCAGGGCATCCGGGTGGTGCGCGGCATTACCACCGAGGGCGCGGCCTTCACTCAAATCACCACGCGCCGCATCGTCGATTATGCCAAACAGGGAATCCGCAACGTGGCCAATCCCTTCGTCGGCCGGCTCAACAACGAACGGGTGCGCAAGGCCCTGCATGGCGCCATCGACAGCTTCCTGGCCACCATGCTGGTGGACGAGGCCCTGGTGGCATATGAGCACGAGGTCAAGGCGAGCCGACAGGACGAAATCGCCGGTCGCTGCGTGGTCAATGTCCTGCTGCAGCCGACTTTCAGCATCGACTACATCCGCGTCACTCTGGCGCTGTCGTAACCATCTAAGAGGAGAATGTCACCATGGCCAATACCAGCGT
>JARRKW010000210.1:0-3718 GCA_037387645.1 Desulfuromonadaceae bacterium | reverse complement strand
ATGACGAGGGGATCGAAATCGGTCCGGATCACCCCCTTGGAAGGGGACCCCTTCTGCACTTCGGCGATGATCGCCGTCCCGCCCGCCTGGTACTTGGCCCGCAGCGCCCGGACGAAGCCGCGCGGCCGATCCTCAACCGAGGCCAGATGCTGCCGCAACTGCGCCAGGGGCAGCCGAGCCTTGGCGGCGCTCACTTCTTCCTGCTTGTGGGCGACGATTTTACGCAAAATATCGGGAGTATGGGTCATAACCATCCATTGCGACAAAACGATCCGATTGCCGACACGGGGAAAAATAGGTCGGGTCAGGCGTTAGTCCGCTCCACCAGCGCGGTGAGCTTGGCCAGCGCATGACCTTCATCGATGGCGGCAGCCGCCGCCCGCAATCCGGCCGGCACATCCTCGGCCAGACCCGCCGCCAGCAGAGCAAAAGCACTGTTGAGCAGCACCACGTCCCGCTTGGGTCCGGAAACGCCGCTCAGAATCTCGCGGACAATGCGGGCGTTCTGCTCGGCATCGCCGCCCTGCAGCTCAGCCAGGGGGCAGCGGGGCAGGCCGAAATCCTCCGGTGCAACGGTAGCCAGAACCACCTCGCCATCGCGGATTTCGGCGATCCGGGTCGGGGCGCTCAGGGTAATTTCATCCATGCCGTCCAGGCCATGCACGACAAAACCGCGCCGACAGCCGAGCTGAACCAACACCCGGGCCAGCATTTCCACCAGCTCTTCCCGATAGACCCCGAGCACCTGGCGATCAGCCCCGGCCGGATTGGTCAGCGGACCAAGGACATTGAAGATGGTGCGGATACCGATTTCCCGCCGCGGGCCGATGGTGTGTTTCATGGCACCGTGCAAGGCCGGCGCGAAAAGAAAGCCGACCCCGATCTCATCGATGCAGCGTTCAACGACCTGGGGCGACACGTCGAGGTTGACCCCCAGCCGTTCCAGCACATCGGCACTGCCGCAGGCCGAGGAAACACTGCGATTCCCGTGTTTGGCCACCTTGGCGCCACAGGCGGCGACCACAAACGCCACCGTGGTGGAAATATTGAAACTTCTGGTGCCACTCCCCCCGGTGCCGCAGGTATCGAGAATGGTCTCCCGGTCGAGGTTGATTTCCTCCCGGTCGATATCGAGTGCCCGGCCAACCCGGATCGGCGTCGCCCGCGCGCGCATGACCCGGGCCGCCCCGGTGATTTCGTCCACCGTCTCCCCTTTCATGCGCAGAGCGGTGATGAAGGCACCGACCTGGGCCGGGGTCGCCTCCCCTCCCATGACCTGATTCATCACCTCGATCATCTCCGCTTCGGAGAGGCTCCGGCGCTCCACCAGCTTGGCTATGGCTGTCTTGATCATGATCAACCTTCGTCGGGCAGGTTTTGGACCTGCCCCGACCCCATCAGGTCATTTGCAGAAAATTGCGCAGCAGGTCCTTGCCGGCCACGGTCAGGATCGACTCCGGATGGAACTGCACCCCCCAAATGGGCAACTCCCGATGTTCCAAGCCCATGATTTCCTGTTCCTGGGTCCAGGCGGTAATGCGCAGGCAGGCAGGCAGACTTTCCCGCTCGACAATCAGGGAATGGTAACGGGTCGCGGCAAAGGGGTTGGGCAAACCGGCGAACAAACCCTGATTTTCATGGTGAATGGGGCTGGTCTTGCCATGCATCAGGGAGGCCGCCCGCACCACCTTCCCGCCAAAAGCCTGGCCGATGGACTGATGGCCGAGACAAACCCCCAGTATCGGCAGTTTTCCGGCCAGACGCTGGATCGCCTCGACGGAAATACCGGCTTCGGTGGGGCTGCAGGGCCCGGGGGAAATAACGAGCTGGCGGGGAGCTTTTTGCTCGATTTCCGCAACGGTGATTTTATCGTTGCGGTAAACCTCGACCTCGGCGCCGAGTTCCTGCAGATACTGCACAATATTATAGGTAAAGGAATCGTAATTATCGATCATCAGAAGCATGGTCAGTTGAACCCCTTTCGCGCCATGTTCAAGGCACTGATAACACCCTGCGCTTTGTTGACCGTCTCCTGATATTCCGCCTCGGGATTGGAATCGGCGACAATACCGGCCCCGGCCTGCAAATGGATTTTCCCCTCCCGCACCACCAGCGTCCGAATGACGATGGCCATATCCATATTGCCGGAGAAGGAGAAATAGCCGACCGCACCGCCATAGATCTCCCGACGGCAGGGCTCCAACTCGTCGATGATTTCCATGGCTCTGATTTTCGGCGCGCCACTCAGGGTTCCGGCGGGAAAGGTGGCGCGAAACACATCAAAAGCATCTTTTCCGGGCAGTAATTTGCCGCGCACGTTGGAAACGATGTGCATGACGTGGGAGTAGCGTTCGATGACCATCAGTTCACTGACTTCAACGGACCCGCTCCGGCAGACCCGCCCCAGATCGTTGCGCCCCAGATCGACCAGCATGATATGTTCGGCACACTCCTTCGGATCGGCCAGCAGATCGACTTCCAGGGCCTGATCCTCGGCGCTGCTCGCCCCCCGGGGGCGGGTCCCGGCAATGGGACGGACCTCAACCTGATCGCCTTCCTGGCGGACCAGCACTTCCGGCGAAGCGCCAACCACCAGGGTCTCCCCAAAACGCAGGAAAAACATGTACGGCGAGGGGTTGACCGTCCGCAACGCCCGGTAGATGTCAAAGGGATCGACCATCCCGAGTTCGCCGGAAAAGCGCTGGGACAAAACCACCTGGATGACATCGCCGGCCCGCACATACTCCTTGCAGCGTTCCACGGCAGCCATGAAATCTTCCCGACTGAAATTCGGCTGCAGCGCCGGCTGGTCGGAAAAGTCCGGGGTCTGCGGCACCGCCAGTGGCGTTCGCAGGCGTTCGATCAAACTCTCTATCTGGGCGATGCCCTGACGATAGGAGGCCGCCACATCGGCACCCGGCGGCAAGTAGACATTGCTGACGACCTTGATTTTCTGCCGCATGTTATCGAAAATCAGCAGGGTATCGGTCAGCAGAAAACAGCTGTCATAAGCGCCGATTTCGGCGGGGTTGTGGTCCGGCAGGGTTTCGACAAAACGAACCATATCGTAGCCGAGATAACCGACGGCGCCGCCGAAGAAACGCGGCAATCCGTCCACCGCGACCGGCTGATAAGGCGCCATAAACCGCTTCAGTTCGACCAGCGGATCGGCACAGTCCCCGCTTTCACTAATGGCGCCATCCTTTAGAATTTCATAGTATTGCCCGCGACTGCGGAAAACCTGTCCGGAACCGCTGCCGAGAAAGGAAAACCGCGCCCATTTTTCTCCCCCCTGAATACTTTCCAACAGAAAGGCGGTGACCCCATCGTCAATCTTTTTGAAGGCGGAAACGGGTGTCTCCAGATCGGCGAGAATTTCCCGGTAAACCGGAATAAGATTTCCCCGCTCGGCCAGGCGGCTGAATTGTTCAAGTGTTGGACAGTACATCGGCACTCCGAAAATAAAAGTTGCGTCATTTAACACGTTTTTTCATAAACCGTCAAGGATGGGGCACACGGAAAATCCCGCCTCAATAGACAATCTCCATCGAACAGCGGATACCATCCGCGACTCCTTGACCCGTTGCCAAACAGTCAGGGCGCTGGCTATAACAGCAAAAAGGCAAGGAGCGCGCTCCTTGCCTTTTTGCTTGATACACATATTTCCCGATGAACAGTTACTCAGCCGGCGTTTCTTCTGCGGCAGGCTCTTCAGCAG
>JARRKW010000209.1:0-3720 GCA_037387645.1 Desulfuromonadaceae bacterium | reverse complement strand
TCCATTTCATCCAGCAGCAGATCGGTATAGCCGAGAATGACGGTGAGGGGTGTTTTCAGTTCATGGGAGGCCAACCCCAGGAAGGAGTCCTTCATCTGGTTGAGCCGTTGCAGTTCCGCAGTACTTTTTTCCAGATTGGCCTTGATTTCCCGCTCGCTGGTGACATCGCGGAAGGTCATCTGCACCATGCGCTTGCCATCCCGGCCCACCACCGGGGACCCCTTGGCCCAGGCAATGAGCTGTTCGTTGTCCGAAGGGCGGGTAAAGCGGATTTCTTCTTCGTGGGCCAGCCCCCCGAGAATGGTCTGATGCAGTTCGTACTGCTTCTCCAGATTCTCGCACTGCAAGCGTTCCCAGAAGGTGAAGATATTGTGACCGTAGACCGTATCGCGGGCCACGCCGAAAAAGGCTTCCGCCGCCTTGTTCAGCAGCACCAGCCGATCCTGGTCGTCACTGACCAGAATGGCGTCGGAGGCATCCTCCAGCAGGGAGCGGTACATTTCCCGGCTGCGGCCCAGTTCGACCCCGATCTGCTCCTGATGTTCATAGGACAGTTGCAGTTCCCGGTTGGTGAACTCCAGTTCGCGGTAACTTTCGGTGATCTGTTCGTCACGCTCAAACAGGGAGGAGGCCATGTTCTGCAGGGCCTTGCCGAGTTCGGAAAATTCCGGGGTGGACATGGGCGGCACCATGACCTTGAAATTCCCGCCGGCGATTTCCTGGGCCACGTCACAGAGACGGTGGATGGGACCGACCAGGTCGCGCCGGGTGAAAACAAAGACCAGCCCGAGCACCAGCAGAAAGGCCATGCCGAAAATCAGGATGGAGCGATGATAGGCCTTTTCCGTTCGGTCGGCCAGCAGGCTGTCGGGAAAGCCGATGCGAATGCGCCCGGACAAACGGCCGCCGGCATCGAAGATGGGCAGGGAAAAATCGTAGACCTGCCCCCATTTGGGCGTCAACAGCAACGAGGTGGTCTCGTTGAAGGATCGGATGAACTGGACGCCGGTAAAGAAATGAAAAGAGGGGTCGCTGGAATAGAGGGGTTGACCGACGTTGTTCTCGATCAGGCAATCGGTGATCTCCGGGTCGCCGCCGACAATCTCCTGACAACGGGCATTGATGCCATCCAGTTCCTCGATGGGCAGGCCCAGGGCCAGCACCTTTTCGATGGAGGCCTTCAGTTCGGTGGCCATGCTCTGGCAGCGCAGAACCAGACTGTCCCGGAAATCGCGCCGGAAACCCTCGATATTGAGGGCCGTATTGGCGGCAATGGTCATGCCGAGTACCAGAAAAACAAAGATCAGTATGCGCTTTTCCAAGGTACTCTTCATGGTCCGGACATCGGCTCGGTTAGACAGGGGATAACGACAGGCAGGCGCTACTTATGTGGTTTTCGCCCGGGAACAGTTTCCGTTGCGCCGTGGCGGCGCCCACCCAAATGTCGCGGAACAGACGAAACGCACGACTTTCGGCCGACGAAATTTTGATATCCGGTAGAAAAAAATAGATTTGCGTTTTTTCCGCTCTCGGGTAAAGTTCTAACGCACCGGATATGCTCGCCTAATTTTTACCCTATTTTACATATCATAGCGATTACAAAAGAGCAATCCGACATTCTTTCATTCCAATGAAAAAAGGTTGACGAGTCGCTTTCCATTGTCTATTATTCCAACTCTAAAAGCCTTGTAAATCACTGTCTTTTGAATGTGATTCTTCCCGACGTCTAAAAAAAGGAGAGTAGAATGGCAACGAAAATTGCAATCAATGGTTTTGGTCGAATCGGCAGGAACGTTTTTCGCGCCGCCATCGACATGAAAAATATTGAAATCGTCGCGGTTAACGACTTGACCGACGCCGCGACCCTGGCCCATCTCCTAAAGTACGACTCGGTGCATGGCATTTTCAAGGCGGATGTGGCCGCCGGCGAAAACGCCATCATCGTCAACGGCAAAACCATTCAGGTGCTCAAATCCCGCGATCCGGGTGCCCTGCCCTGGAAAGAGCTCGGTGTCGACATCGTCGTTGAATCGACCGGTCTGTTCACCGATCAGGAATCCGCCGCCAAGCATATCCAGGCCGGTGCCCGCAAGGTCATCATCAGCGCCCCCGGCAAGGGCGTCGATCTGACCGTCTGCATGGGGGTCAACGAGAACGATTACGATGCCGCCAAGCACAACGTCATCTCCAACGCCTCCTGCACCACCAACTGCCTGGCACCGGTGGCTAAAGTGCTGCTGGAAAGCTTCGGCATCGTCAAGGGCATGATGACCACCATCCATGCCTACACCAACGATCAGCAGATTCTCGATCTGCCCCACAAGGACCTACGCCGGGCCCGGGCCGCGGCTCTGTCCATGATCCCCACCACCACCGGCGCCGCCAAGGCGGTTTCCCTGGTGCTGCCGGCCCTCAAGGGAAAACTGGACGGTCTGGCGGTACGGGTTCCCACTCCCAACGTATCCCTGGTGGACCTGGTGGTGGAAACGGAGAAGCCCGCCACCGTCGCCGAGGTCAACGCCGCTCTGAAGACGGCGGCGGAAGGTTCCCTGAAGGGGATTCTGGATTACTGTGAAAAACCGCTGGTGTCCTGCGACTTCAACGGTTCGCCGGTCTCGTCCTCGGTCGACGCCTCCTGCACCAACGTCATCGACGGCAACATGGTCAAGGTCATGTCCTGGTATGACAACGAATGGGGTTATTCCAACCGCGTCCTCGATCTGGTCAGCTTCATCGCGGCCAAATAATCGCTTCCCTTGTGAAACCCGGGGCAGGATCAGATGATCCTGCCCTTTCCTTTGGAACCAACGGCATCTAACGCGAAGGGAATCCGCCCATGTTCAATAAAGTCAGCGTCAAGGATCTCGATCTCAAGGGCAAACGGGTTTTCTGCCGGGTCGATTTCAACGTACCCCTGGACGAAAACCGCCAGATAACCGATGACACCCGCATCGTCGCCGCCCTGCCCACCATCCGCCACATCATCGAACAGGGGGGCAGACTGATCCTGGCTTCCCATCTCGGTCGTCCCAAGGGGCAGGTCAATGCCAAATACAGCCTGGCTCCGGTGGCACCCTATCTGGCCAAACTGCTGGGTCAACCGGTCACCATGGCTCCCGACTGCGTTGGGACCGAGGTGGAACAACTGGTGGCCGGGATGGCTGACGGCACGGTGCTGTTGCTGGAGAATCTGCGCTTTTACGCCGGGGAAGAGAAGAACGATCCCGCCTTTGTCCAGCAGCTGGCGGCCCTTGGCGAGGTCTACGTGAATGACGCCTTCGGCACCGCCCACCGGGCTCACGCCTCCACGGAAGGGGTGGCCCGACTGCTGTCTCCTGCGGCCGCCGGCTTTTTGATGGAAAAGGAACTGCTCTATCTCGGCCAGGCCCTGAGCGCCCCGAAACGTCCCTTCGTGGCCGTGCTGGGGGGCGCCAAGGTCAGCGACAAAATCACCGTGATCGAGAACCTGCTCGGCAAGGTCGATACCCTGCTCATCGGCGGCGGCATGGCCTATACCTTCCTCAAGGCGCAGGGCATTGCCACCGGCAAATCCCTCATCGAAGAGGACCGGGTCACCCTGGCCGGTGACCTGCTCAGCAAGGCCGCCGTCGCCGGGGTCCGCCTGCTGCTCCCCAGCGACCACATTCTGGCCGCTGAATTCAAGGCCGACGCCGTAGCCACCCCCTCGGCGGAAGTGGCCATCCCGGACGACATGATGGC
>JARRKW010000208.1:0-7390 GCA_037387645.1 Desulfuromonadaceae bacterium | reverse complement strand
CGAGCGACAAACCTCGGCCGAAGAAGCTTATCTACTGCATCCAACCCTGATTGACGGCGCCTTCCAGGCCCTGGTTGCGCTATCGCAAAAAAACGAAGGGGAAACCACCGCCCCCATGGTTCCCGTGGCCATCGAACGCTTCTCTTTTAACCGTCCCGCCCGAACAGTGGTGTACGTTTTCGCGAAGCTCAGCCAGGCCGATGATTCCCAGCTTACCGCCGATCTCAACTTTTTCGAGGAAGACGGTGAATGCCTCGCCACCATGCAGGGGGTCAAATGCCGGCGAATCTCCAGCGGGGACCAGACGCAGGAAGATCTGGGACGCTACTTCTACGATCACACCTGGGAAGAGAAAGCCCTGGAGGATCTGTCCCCACGCCAGGGAGTGGAACAGGAACAGTGGTTGATATTGGCCGACCAGCACTCGGCCGGACCGCTCGGCCAGGAGTTCACCCGCCGCGGCATCCCGCATCTGGTGGCCGTAAGCGGTGAAAAAACCCGCCTGAAAGGCAAACAGCTGGTCCTGAATCCGAACGATCGGGACGGCATGCTGGAGCTGGTCAAGTTGAAGGCGAAATCCGGCCTCAGCCACATTCTGCATCTCTGGAATCTGCATTCCACCGCAACCAGGGACGTCCAGGGCGAGCTGGTACAGAGCACCATGCAACTGCGCAACCTCATTGAAGCCCTGCGGGACCAGCTGGGCGAACAAAAACTGAACGTTATCTCCGTCACCAGCGCCGCCCACGTGGTTACCCCCGATGACCGGGGACAGAACCTGACCGCCGCGCCCCTCAGCGCTTTCGGCCGCCTGATTGAAAATGAATATGCCAATATCCGCTTCCAACATTTTGATTTTGAAGATGAACCGGACTTCCGCAAACACGCCTTGCAACTGCTGCTGGCGGACAGCAATGAACGGGAGGTGGCGTTGCGGTCTAAAACCCTTTGGCTGCGCCGCCTGAAACGGGCGCCGCAACTCGGCATGGCCGAAAGACGTCCGACCCAACGCTTCCACAGTTCCGAACATTGCCTGGAACTGCAAATGCCCCTGCCCGATGCCGGGGAATCCGTGTTTTTCCACCAACGGAGCCGCAACAAACCGAAAGCGGAAGAAGTGGAAATTCAACTCAACTGCGCGTCGTTGCAGCCGAACCGGCTCCAGGCGCCCAAAACACCCGGGGACCTCCCCCCCATCTTCAGTTTTTCCGGAACCATCAGCCAAATCGGAAGCGGAGTCGGACATCTGCAAATTGGCGATACGGTTATGGGCATCGGGACCGGGCCGCTGCGCTCCTTCTTGCTGGCACCGGCCCAGAATCTCATCCTGAAACCGCAAGGGGTTTCCGTCCTGGAGGCCACCGGACTGGCGGAGCTGCTTGAAGCCTATTACGCCCTGACCCAGCTTGCCCGCCTGAAAAAGGGCGAAAAAATATGGATCGGAAACGCGGCCGGTTCAACAGGGCTTGCCGCCATCGAGATCGCCAAATGGATCGGCGCGGAAATTTTTGTCGGCGTCCCCAGCGCGGAAATTTTCCAATACCTGAAAATGCGCGGCGTGGAAAAAATCTATACCGGTAACGGGCCGGCCCTTGAGGACGACCTGATTGCCGACACCCAGGGGCAGGGCATGGACGTGGTGTTGCATATCGGTCCGGACAAAACCCTGGCCGGCCGCTTCGGAGCGGTCGCTCCCTGCGGACGCATTGTTGAACTCGGACAGCGCCAGGGGCAAACCGATGTCTTTCTGCCCCAGATCGCGCTGCAAAAAAACCTGACCTTTGCCGTTGCCGACTTCCAGCGCATGCTGGTGGAAAAACCCCATCTGTGCGGGCAACTGCTGGCCGTGGTCGCCCGCCATCTGGCCACCGGCAGCTTCCGTCCCGCCTCGGTCAAAGCGATTTCGGCCGACCAAATCGGCGACCTTCTCAGGGTACCGCCCCCTCCCATGGGCGGCCTCGCCGTCACCTTCGCCGACACGGAAATTACGGCGGAAACCGAAGCCGAAACCCCGCTGTTCCGCAAGGATGGAACCTATCTGGTCACCGGCGGCAGCAAAGGCTTCGGCCTGGAAGTGGCCCGCTGGATCGCCCAGCAGGGCGGCGGCACCCTGGTCCTGGCCAGCCGCAGCGGCGCCGACGCAAGCTCCCAACAGGCCCTCAGTGAAATGACGGAGACCGGCGTCCAGGTCCTCATCCGGCAAACCGACATCGGCGACGAAGACGCCATCCGGAATCTGATTTCCGACATCGGCAGCACCCTGCCGCCGCTGCGGGGGGTTTTTCATGCCGCCGTGGTCCTGGAGGACGCCCTGCTTTCAGATCTCACCGCAGGAAGTCTCGCCCGAACCCTGCACGCCAAGGTCGGCGGCCTGCTGCACCTGGACAAGCATACCCGAAACTGTCCCCTCGACTTTTTCATGACCTTCTCTTCCGTCTCGGCCCTGATCGGTAATGCGGGGCAGACCGCCTATGTGGTGGGCAATGCCTTTCTCGATGCCTTCGCCCAATATCGCCGCAGCCAGGGCTTACCGGCCACCAGCATCGACTTCGGCGCCATCGCCGATGTCGGCATTCTGAAAAAACGGATCCAGGTCGAGGATTTTTTCCGGCGGCACGGAATCCTCAGCATGAAACCGGCCCTGACCTGTCAATTGCTGGGCCGCGCCCTGCGCACCACAATGCCCGTGGTCGGCATTTTTGACGTGGAGTGGGCAACCCTGGCTCCGGCCATGCCAATTATCCACTCCTCACCGGTGTTCAGCGAACTGGTATCCCATGCCGGCGGCAACGGCGCAGCCGGCAACGGCCAATTGGAAGCCCTGAACCAGCAACTGACCGAACTCGAACCGGAGGCGCAGGAAAGTTGGCTGAGCGAACAGATCGCCAAGGAAGTCTCGCAAATACTGGGCATGTCCATGGAAAAAATCGACCTCAACGAACGCTTCGCCAACATGGGCATCGATTCCCTCTCCGCCGTCGAACTGGGAGTCGGATTGCGCGAATCCCTCGGCGCCGAGTTCTCGACGGTTAATCTGCTCAACCTGGCCTCGGTAACCCGGCTGACAAACGAAATATTTGACCAGCTGCGAAGCAACGCCAAAGTCAACTGAACCGATAGTCAGCACACCTTATTGTGAAAAAAACTGCTGCACCGTTACCATTACCGGTTCCAGTTCGAGCCCGCAGCGATAATGCGGGCTCGAACTGACCGAAAGGAATGTTGTCAATGACATCTATTGGACTGGAAATTGGTTCGGTTGCCGTAAAAATGGTGACCCTGGATCAGGATCTGCACCCTAAAACCATAAAATATCTGCGGCACGAAGGTAATTTTACCCGGACGATCGCCACGGAACTGCGTCCCTACCTCGAACAGGGTCCCGTCTGCATAACCGGTCCGGCCGCCCAAATGCTGCTCAATTTCCCCTATCATCCGGAAAGCACGTGCCTTGAGGCCGCCATGGCTCAACTGGTCCTCAAACCTGATATTCTACTGACCCTTGGCGGCGAAAATTTCACCCTTTATGCCATTCAAGATGGGGAAATCCGGGATCTCTATTCCTCCCCGCTGGCGGCCCGTTGTTCCGTTTATCGCAAGTCGGACGCGACGCACAAACTCAACAAGGGCGAATGCACACCGGCGGATATCTGCTGTTCCCTGATCGATGATCTGGCGCAGAAAATCGTCACCCTTATCGACTCGTCCCAGTGGCCGGCCGACAAGATATTGATCTCCGGCGGTCTCGCCCTTAATTCTCCGCTGTTGGAAAATCTGCAAAGGCTGCTGCCGCAAACGGAATTCATGGTGATCCCGGAAAGTCATACCCTGGAAGCCTACGGCGCGGCACTGAAAGCCGCCAAACAAACAAAACAGCTATTGCCCGAGGAATGGTTCAACAGCGCCGTCGAAACCCGCTGTGAGCTGCCGCCCCTGAACCAGGGCTTGTCCCTTCTGGATTTTCGCGTTCAGGCAGAAAAAACGAGAATCATTGAGGAAAACGGTCGCTACATATTGGGTATCGACGCGGGATCAACCACCACCAAGGCGGTGCTGTTGCACGCCGAAACCGGTGTCGTTGGTGCCGCCGTTTACCTGCGAACACACGGCAATCCCCTGGCGGCGACCCAGCGCTGCATCATCAAGCTGCTCCATCTCATCGGAGAAAAAACAATTTGTCTGATTCAGGCAGCGGTTACCGGATCCGGACGTGAACTGGTTGCCCTGCATCTGGACAACAGTCCCTTTTTCAACGAAATTCTTGCCCACGGCCGTGCCACTGCCGAGGAAATCCCTCAGGTCGATACGGTCTTTGAGATCGGCGGTCAGGATTCAAAATATATTGCCTTCGATCAGGGGATCGCCGTCAACTATGCCATGAACGATGGTTGTTCCGCCGGAACCGGCAGCTTCATCGAAGAGTCGGTGCAAATGGATATGGGAATCCCCCTGGGAAAGATCGCCGACAACGCCTTCCGGGGAGAACGGAAGACGTGGTCGCCGGCCTGATGTATTCCATCGTCCAGAACTATCTGGTCAAGGTGGTCGGTCAGGCTCCCATCGGCGACGTCATCGCTTTCCAGGGTGGAGTGGCTCTGAACCAGGCGGTCGCCGCCGCCTTCGCTCTCCAGACGGGCAAACGGATCGTGGTACCCCGCTATCCCGAACTGATGGGCTGCGTCGGCGCCGCCCTGATGGTTCGGGACCGCCTCCGAGACGGGCAACTGAAACCTCGAAACTTGAACCTATCCGCTTTCCAAAAAACCAACGCCAGGGAAAAAGACTCCTTTGTCTGTCCGAGCTGCGACAATGCCTGCATCATCCGGCGCACGGAAATGCACGGCAGAACCTATCCCTTCGGCGGTCTCTGCGCCAAATATGAAAACACCCGGCAACAACGTCGCACCGAAACCGGGAAGGATCTGATCGCGCTACGCAACAGGCTGATGTTCGAGGAGTTCGGCGCCCTTGATCCGGTCTCTGCCCATGGTTCCGTCGGCATTCCCCTGACCCTGTCCTCCTATGAATGGTTTCCATTCTTTGCAAAATTTTTCAACGAACTCGGGTTCCGGGTGGCAACTTCAGATCATGTCAGCCAGCGTGATTTACACACCAAGGCCTCTATCTGCTACCCCGGAGAAATGGCCCATGCCGCCGTGCGGGAACTGTTGCGCCGGGGCGTCGATCATGTCTTCATCCCCTTCGCCATGGGCGACCAGCTCCCCTGGGAACCGAGCACCGGACCTCCCCTGACCTGGGAATCAAAAATCGGCGCCGGCTGGATCGACGGTATGTTCTGCCACATCGCCCGGGGAATGCCGCCCATGCTGAAAATTTCCATCTCGGCGGACGAAGTGAGCAAACTGCTGACCCCAATGATTTCCCTCGCAAACAGAATGTGGCCAGGGACTCTCTCGCAATTGGCCGGCTTGGCGGAGCAACTTTCCGTCAGCCGAACGGAAATTCTCAGGGCCGCCGAATGCGCCCGTGTCCATTACCGCAATTACCGGCAAAAACTGGCCGAAACCGGCCATCAACTGGTAACGCAATTGGCAGACAGTCCAACGATCGTCCTGGCCGGACGACCTTATGTGGTTTGTAACAACCGCGCCAACCTGGCCATGCCACGGAAATTCACCAGTCGCGGCTACAATGTAATTCCCATCGACCTGATCCCCCTGGCCTGCTCTCCACCCAAAAAGCGGAATATGTGGATGGCGGCGCAAATGATCGAAAACGCCATCGCGTTTGTTAAAACCAGACCCAACTGGCACTTATGTTTTGTCAGTTGTTTCGCCTGTTCTCCAGACGGCATGTTGGAACACATTTTTCGGCAGCAGCTGTCGGGCCAGACCTACTGCCGCCTGGAGCTCGATTCTCATTCCGCCCATGCCGGGTTTGACACCCGGATCGGCGCATTTCTCGATATTCTGGAACAGGAGCAAACCTTTAAGGCCTGCGGAGGAATGAACTAATGCCCACCATGACCTTGCAACCGGCTGAAATAGATAAAAATTTCAAATATATCAGAGACAGCGACGGCAACCGAATTCCCTTCAACGATCCACGTGTGGTCCATGTCTGGACGGTCAACTACAATCGGCATTGCAATAGCCTCCTCCAGCATATCTACAAGCGCAGGGGGCTCCAACTGCGCATTTCCGCTGAACCGAGCAACCATCTGATCCGCAAATCCAAACAGGTGTGCAGCGGCAAAGAATGCCCGGCCCTCAACCCACTCATGGGAGCCGCTTTACAGGACATGAAACACCAGCGGAAACCGGATGAGATCACTCTCTACTACGGTCTGGACTGCATCGGGCCCTGCCCTTCGGGAGCCTGGCCGTTGACCTGTGACGCCTACGTGAAAAAATTGCAGATTCGAAACGTGTTTTTCCCCGGCAGTCCCGCGCTGCACAACAATTACCTAGGCCAGGGCATCCGGTACTCCTGGGAGCTGTTTTGTGCAATTGTCATCGGGGACATCCTTGCAGAAGCCGAAGTCGCTCTGCGCCTGACCGCCACGGATCCGACCGAGGCCATGCGGCTCTTTGACGAGGAAAGTGAACTCCTTTGCCAAAGGGCCGGAAAAAAAGGGCTTATGGGCTTTGAGGGGGCTCTTCGCAAATGGGCTCGCGCCATGGCTCGCATTCCGCGCCGGGAAACCATCGACGCGTTCCCCAGGCTGGTCATGATAAGCGGTGGCAACGGCTTATTGTTACATCGCTTTTTTATCGACTACTTTGTCGAGCAACAAATCCTGGTCAAGCTCAATCCCATGGCCGATTTTATCAGTCATATCGATTCCGACCTAACCCGCCTGGTTGCCTATCAAGCGGCGCAAAAAGCCTCCAAACAACATGCCATCGGCAGTCGAATTCTGGCCGCCTTGAGCTTGTTTGACGGTTCCGGATGGGAAAAACGCAAAGCACTGCTCAACGTAATCAATGCCAAAGCCGGCGATATTTCCATCCGACGCTATCGCAGAATCGCCCGCAAAAGCCGCCTGCTGTTTGCACACCATGCATCTTTTGCCGAGCAATCCACCACAGGGGACAGCATATGCCCCGACCAGTTGATGCTGGAAGCCACCGCCAATCTGGGCCTGTTGCAACTCTCCATCAATTCGGGCCAATACGATGCCGGTTTTCATTCGAACAGCTTCAACTGTTTTCACGGCGTTATCGGCCAGGCTCTTTGCAAGGACCTCGCCGGGCGGAACAATTTCCCCTTCGTGGTTCTGGAATTTGATGAAATCGGCCTCACCGCCCAGAATCGAACCTTATTGGAAACCCTCTGCGCCAAGGCGAAAAAGAACTTTGCCCGGCGCAAAAGCACGGTTTCCGCTGTCGAACTTTCAAACCGCAAACTGAAAGTCGAACAGGAAGCC
>JARRKW010000207.1:3847-4436 GCA_037387645.1 Desulfuromonadaceae bacterium | reverse complement strand
CGGCCTTCCGTTTCCTGTTGCTCCGATCTGAGCTGCAAACGTCTCTGTTCAAGGCTATCCACGCTGGCCAACAGCTCCTCAACCTGCTGCGACAGCTCCTTCATTTCACGTTTCTTATGGATCGCCCCCTGCCCCAGACTTTGGCGTCCGCCAGCGGTAAACTCTCCGCGCCCGGTCAGGATATCCCCTTCCGTGGTAACCAAAAACACCCCGGCGGCCAATGGCGCCCGCCAGTAAGGGTCCAGGGTATCGACGAGAAAACAGTCCCGCAGCAAGGCCGCGACCAACGCCTCGCAGTCCGGTCGCGGCTGCACCAGCTCGCTCAGGGCAACGCCCCCCGCGGGAGTCGCCACCGCCGCCGGCTGAAACCCGGGCAGCACAAAACAACAGCGCCCGTCGCGGGCACGTAAAAATTCAACCGCCGTCAGCACGTCATCGAGTCCGGCGGCGGGCAGCGCCTGCAAACGCTCGCCCAACAGGGATTCCAGCGCGACATCCAGCCGGGCGGGCGCCTCGAACAGATCGGCAACGGTGCTGGCGAAGCGTTCCCGGAACTCGCTTTCGGCCAACAGCAGCTTGACACCGCTGC
>JARRKW010000207.1:0-3770 GCA_037387645.1 Desulfuromonadaceae bacterium | reverse complement strand
GGGCCTGCCGCAAAGCGTCCTGCTCCTGCGCCAATTGCTGCTGCGCATCGCGGAACTGCCGCAGCGACTCCTGCAGAGCATCGGCAAGGTCCTGCGCCTCGTGCCCCTGTTCCCGCACCTTGACCGCTTCACTGCGATTGCGCGCCTGGCGCTCCTCGAGTTGCCGCCGGCGGCGGCCGGCCTCCTCCTGACGAACCCCGATCTGGGACAGCTCGGTCAACAGCTGGTAAAGGGCCTGCCGCGCTTCCTCCAGCTCGGCGGCGAGTCCCTGTTCCCGTTCGGTCAATTCCCCGAGGGCCAGCTCGCCCTCCAGCAAACAACGTTGCTCCCGCTCGAAATCGGCTTCAAGATGACGGTGGTTTTCCCCCAGTTGCCGCCGTTCCTGGTCGGCCTCTTGCAGTCGCTGGTGGATGTCCCGATCCTCAACCAGCAACTGTTCCCGCCGACGCAGCAACCCCTCCAGTTCCCTGTCGGCGAAATCCCGGCGCCCCTCGGCCTGCTGGATATCCGAGCTCAACTGATAAAGTTGCTGCTGTCCCCGGGCGACCTCTTTTTCCGTGGCGGCCTGCGTCAACCGCAACTCCTCGAATTTCAACTCCGCCTGATTCTGCCGGGCCGCCAAACCGGCCAGTAGCTGTTGCCGCTCCTGCTCGTCCCGGGTTTGCCGGGCCAGTTGCTGTTGTAGCGCCGTGTACCGTTGCCGGGCAAAGGCCACCTCGATCTGCTTGAGTTCCTCGCGCAGGACCCGAAAACGTTCGGCCTTCTGCGCCTGCCGTTTCAGACTGTTGCTCTGCCTGCGCACCTCGGCGATAATATCTCCCAGGCGCAACAGATTCTGCCGGGTGGCTTCGATTTTACGCAGGGCGGTTTTCTTGCGAGCCTTGAACTTGGTCACCCCGGCCGCTTCCTCGATGAGAAAGCGGCGATCTTCGGGCTTGGCATTGAGAATCATGCCGATCTTGCCCTGTTCGATAATTGAATAGGCCCGCGCCCCGACGCCGGTATCCATGAACAGTTCGGTGATATCGAGCAGCCGGCAGGAGGTTTTGTTGATCAGGTATTCGCTGTCGCCGTTGCGGAAAAGGCGGCGCGTCACCATGATCTCGGCATAATCGCGAAAGGCCGCGGGAGCCAGCCCGTCTTCATTGGAGAAGATCATGGTCACCTCGGCCATACCGAGGGGTTTGCGGGTCTCGCTGCCGCCGAAAATCACATCCTCCATGGAACGCCCGCGCAGATTTTTGGCGTTCTGCTCCCCCATGACCCAACGGATAGCATCAACGATATTACTTTTGCCACAGCCATTGGGCCCTAAAATGGCAGTAATCCCCTCTTCAAAATCGAGGGAGACCCGGTCGACAAAGGACTTAAAACCGTGGATTTCTACCCGTTTGATCTTCATCGCGAACGGAACGTTTTCTCCTCAAGCCAAACTGCCTGAAAAATCAGCGAAGCGGGGTATGTTAACAAGGTCGATACCCCCCTGTAAAGAACTTAAAACCTGTCGTAGGCAACCCAAACTGATTGCCTTTCCGCCCACTCCGGGAGTATGCTGACGGCATGATCGAATGGCATATCACAGAAGAGGACCAGGGACTGGCGCTGGCGTTCCTGCAACGGAAGATTCCGGCCGCGCCCATCGGTTATCTGCGGCAACTGCTGCGCTCGGGAAAAGTGCGTTGTCATGGGGGACTGCTGGCAGCGGACGACGCCCTGCGGCCGGGGGACCGGGTCATCCTGCCGGAAAGTTCCCGGTTACAAACATTGCTCGCCGCGCCCCCACCGGTTCAACTCGACATTCGCTACGAAACCCGGGAACTGCTGATCGTCAACAAACCCGCCGGCTTGGCGGTACACCGCGGCAAAGGACACGAACAGGACAACCTGCAAACCCAACTGGAACAACTGATGCGAACCCAAAAGGCCCCCTTCGCCATTGCCCCGGTCCATCGTCTCGATCTGGAAACCTCCGGACCGGTTCTCTTTGCCAAGGGCAAACAAGCGGCGGCGAAACTGGGGCGACTGTTTGCGGAAGGCGGCGTCGTCAAAAGCTACCTGGCCCTGGTCGCCGGCCAGATGCGCGGCAGTGGACTGCTCGCCGCTCCGGTCTGGGCGAAAGGCAAAATGAAAACGGCCGCCACCGAATTCCGGGCCATAGCCGACAGCGGGGGGCTGTCTCTGCTGCAGCTCGACCTGAGCACCGGCCGAACGCACCAGATTCGCCGTCAGTTGGCGGCCATCGGCCACCCCCTCGCCGGAGACCGCCGTTATCATGGCCCCTTGCCGGCAACCCTGTCGCGTTCCTTTTTACACTGTTATCGTTTGGCCCTGCCGGATCCTTTCAACGAGTCGAGCATCGAAATTGCCTGTCCGCTCCCCGACGAACTCGCCGTTTTCCTCCGTCAGGGGTATCCGCTGTTGTGGGCCGCGCTGGAAAGGGAATCCCTCGCCTGACGTTTTTTCCCACCCGGCGGATTTTTTAATCTTGAATTGATGCTATACTTTCTAGGAAAATCCAACCTTTCCTTGCATCCGAAACCATAATCGATACGGCCGAAAATGGGTAACAGCTACCGCTCAATACGAATTGCTCCATTGAAAATCGCCGTGCTCTATGCGTTCATTGGAGCACTCTGGATTCACCTTTCCGATCGCGTGCTGGCGACCCTGGTCAAAGATCCGGATATGATCTCCCGCCTGCAGACCTATAAAGGCTGGTTCTATGTCCTGGTCACCGCGGTTGTTCTCTATCTGCTCATACGGCATTACACCAACTCCATTCAGTCCCAGTTCAACGAAATCCAAACCATTTTCGACTCTCTCAACGCCGTGGTCTATGTGGCGGACCTGGAAACACAGGAGCTGCTCTACCTCAATCGATTGGGAGAACAGCAGTTCGGAGAATGGAAAGGCAAGCGCTGTCATGACGTTCTGCAACAGAGTCAAATGGAAAAATGTCCTTTCTGCACCAACGACCGACTGGTCGTTGACGGCGTACTGCAACCGCCTCATATCTGGGAAGTGCAGAACACCATCAACCATCGCTGGTATCAGTGCATCGACAAAGCGATCCGTTGGCCCGAAGGACAACTGGTCCGCCTGGAAGTCGCCATCGACATTACCGAAACCAAAGAATTGGAACGCATCAAGAGAGAGCTGCTCTCGGCGGTCGGCCACGAACTGCGGACCCCCCTGACCGCCGTTCTCGGTTTTGCCGAATATTTGGTTGAATATGATCCGCCCACAGAGGAACGACGGAGCTATCTGCAAATTCTCCTCGACGAATCCCAACGCCTGAATCGTCTGATTGACAACGTCCTGCGCTTGAATCGCCTCAAGGCGCGCCGGGAAAGCTACCTGATGGTTCCCCTGCGGCCGGAAGAGCTCATCAATTCACTGGTGGAGAAGTTTTCCAGTGGCGCAACCCAAAACCGCCTGCAAGTACATATCGCCGAAGATTTGCCGATCCTGCTGGGGGATCTGGATGGGCTTTTGCTGGTACTGGAGAATCTGGTTTCCAATGCTCTCAAGTTTTCCCCCCAGGAGGAAACCGTCGAAATCGGCGCCCGATTCGAAAACGAGGAAGTCCTGTTCTGGATCAAGGATCGGGGCGTCGGCATTCCCGCCGAGGAACTGGATAGAATTTTCAGTGATTTTTACCGCATCGACAATTCCGATCAACGCCAGACCGGTGGCGCCGGACTGGGGCTCACCCTGGCCCGGGAAATCATTCTGCTGCACCAGGGCCGCATCTGGACCGAAAGCTCCGC
>JARRKW010000206.1:0-3783 GCA_037387645.1 Desulfuromonadaceae bacterium | reverse complement strand
CTCAAGGAACGCCATAAGGAAGCCAAAAAGGCCGAAGCTATCATAGACCAGGAGATCGGTCAGTTCTTCCGTTGGCTCGGCAGCCTGGAAGTGGTGCCGACCATCGTCTCCCTGCGCAAAAAACTGGAAGAAATCCGCCAGGGCGAGTTGCAGAAAACCTTCTCCAACCTCAAGGACCTGGATAAAAAAGAACGGCAAGCCATTGAGGCGTTGACGGCAGCCATCATCAACAAAATATTGCATCAGCCCACGGCGGTCCTGAAACAGGCGCAAAACGATACCTCCGGCACCGACTACGTCAATGCCGTGCGGACCCTGTTTGCCCTGGAACCGCCGTCCGATGACAATTGACCCGCTTCGCCTCAATATAAACTAAAGGAGACCTCCCTCTCATGGCACAAAAGACTCTGCGCATCGGCACCCGGGCCAGCCAACTGGCCCTCTGGCAGGCCAACTGGGTTAAATCCGAATTGGAGAAACAGCATCCCGGTCTGGAAGTGACCCTGACCAAAATCAAGACGCAAGGGGATAAAATCCTTGATGTGCCCCTGGCCATGGTCGGCGGCAAGGGACTCTTCGTCAAGGAAATCGAGGAGGCCATGTTGCGTGGTGAAATCGACATCGCCGTCCATTCCATGAAGGATGTGCCGACCATCTTCCCGGAAGGCCTCGCTCTGCGCTGCATCACCGAGCGGGAAGATCCGCGCGATATCGTCATCCTCAAGCCGGGGTTCAAAAGCTTTCGCGACCTGCCCCAGGGGGCACGCATCGGCACCTCCTCGCTACGGCGCAAGGCCATGCTGCTGCATCTGCGGCCCGACTTCCAAATGGTGGATATCCGCGGCAACGTTGAAACCCGCATGCGCAAACTGACCGAGGACAATCTGGATGCCGTGGTGCTGGCCGCCGCCGGCATGAAACGTCTCGGCTTTGCCGATCAGATCAGCGAATACCTGCCAACCGACGTCTCTCTGCCGGCCATCGGCCAGGGAGCCCTGGGCATCGAGTCACGCCTGGTCGACGACGAGATCAATGCCCTCATCGACTTCTTCAACCATGCCGAAACCGCCGCCGCGGTCAAGGGCGAACGGGCCGTGCTGCGACGTCTGGAAGGGGGTTGTCAGGTTCCCATCGGCGCCTTCGGGGAAGTCAGGAACGGCCAACTGACCCTGACCGGCCTGGTCTCCAGCATCGACGGTCAGCAGTTTCTGCAGGAAACCGTCAGCTGTGCCCCCGAGGCGGCGGAAGCAACCGGCACCGCCCTGGCCGAGAGTCTGCTGAAACAGGGCGCCGACAAAATCCTGAACGAGGTCTATCAGCACGAAACATTTGACGTAAACAGCGAAGATTCCTTAGGTCTTTGCTTCCGAATGTTACCTCTTCCGCGACAGCAGGTTTAAGCTGAAAACAGGGATCGTCTATCTCATCGGCGCCGGACCCGGCGATCCCGGCCTGATCACGGTCAAAGGTCTGGCCTGTCTGCGTAAAGCGGAAGTGGTCGTTTACGACTATCTGGCCAATCCGGCCTTCCTGCGCGAAGCTCCAGCAGGCGCCGAACGCATCTACGTCGGCAAAAGAGCGGGCAAACATCATCGCTCCCAGGAAGAAATCAACCAATTGCTGGTGGCAAAGGCCGGCGAGGGCAAGATCGTCGCCCGTCTCAAGGGAGGCGATCCCTACATCTTCGGTCGCGGCGGTGAGGAAGCCCTCTGCCTGTGCCAGGCCGGCATTCCCTTCGAGGTCGTTCCCGGCGTCACCGCCGGTTTCGCCGCGGCGGCCTACGCCGGCATCCCCCTGTCCCACCGTGACTACACCACCAGCCTCGGCCTCATCACCGGACACGAACATCCGGACAAAAAAATGTCGAGCCTGGATTGGAACAAGCTCGCCACCGGCGTCGGCACCCTGGTGTTCTACATGGGCATGGCCAACCTCTCCCTTTTCGCCCGCGAACTGATGGCCCACGGCCGTCCGGAAAACACCCCGGTCGCCGTTATCCGCTGGGCTACCACACCGAAGCAACGAACCCTGGTGGGAACTCTGGCCGATGTGGTGGACAAGGTCGCCGCCGCCGATCTGCAGCCCCCGGCCATCATCATTGTCGGCGAGGTGGTTGAGTTACGCCGTCAGCTGCGCTGGTTCGAAACCCGGCCCCTGTTCGGCAAACGGATCCTGGTCACCCGCACCGCCGACCAGGCGGGAGAATTCACCAGCCTGCTCGAAACCCAGGGCGCTCAGGTTATCGAATGTCCGACCATCCGGCTGGTTCCCGATCCGGACCATTCCGACCTGGATGCGGCCGTCAAAGGTCTCGCCAGCTTCGACTGGTTGCTGCTGACCTCGGCCAACGCCGTCCGCTTCTTCTTCGACCGTATGCAGGCCTTCGGTCTCGACACCCGCGCCCTGGGACATTGCCGGATCGGCGCCGTCGGCCCGAAGACCGCGGCGGCCCTCCGGCAGCACGGCATCCAGCCCGATCTCATCCCCGCCGACTACAAGGGGGAAGGGGTGGTGGCCGCCTTCGCCGAACTGAACATGGTGGACAAACGGGTTCTGTTCCCCCATGTCGACAGGGCCCGCGAGGTCATTCCCAAGGGACTTGCCGCCCTGGGCGCCGAGGTGATCGCGCCCATCGCCTACTGTAATCAGGTTCCCGAAACCCTGCCGCCCGAGGCTCTGGAAGCCCTGGAAGCCGGGGACGTTGATTGCATCACCTTCACTGCCTCCTCCACGGTGGAAAACCTCGCCGCCATCCTCGGCGCCGAGCGCTTCAGCCAACTGCTGCAAAAGATCGCCGTCGCCGCCATCGGCCCCATCACCGCCAAAACCTGCCGCCAACTCGGCCTCGAAGTGGCCGTCGAACCGGAGCAATATACCCTGGAGGCGCTGATCGAGGCTCTGGTCCGGTATTTTGCCGAGAAGCCGTCGCTTGCTCTGCTTTCCGAACAGACTACCCCCTGACATCGACAGCAGTGGAGAAGACCCCGCACCAACCGCGCAATCTATGCTAAGCTGATTTCAGCACCCCATAAAGAGGAGTTAAACCATGTTCTTTCCCGAATACCGCGCCCGGCGCCTGCGTCGCAACGATAATCTCCGTCGCATGGTCCGCGAAACCTTTCTGCGCGTCGACGACCTGATCTATCCCATGTTTTCCGCTTTCGGCTCGGGGATCAAGAAGGAAATCCCCTCCATGCCCGGCATCTATCAGCAGTCCATGGAACATATCGTCGCCGAGGCCAAAGAGGTTCATGCCCTCGGCATTCCGGCGGTGATTCTGTTCGGCATCCCCGAAGCCAAGGACGCCCTCGGCCAGGACGCCTACTCGGAAACCGGCATCATCCAGGAAACCATCCGCGCCATCAAAAAAGCGGTGCCCGAGCTCACTGTCATCACCGATGTCTGCCTGTGCGAATATACTGACCACGGCCACTGCGGCGTGATCCAGGATGGCGACGTCGATAACGACGAAACCCTCAAACTGCTGGCCGCCGAGGCCCTCTCCCATGCCCGCGCCGGAGCCGACATCGTCGCCCCGTCCGACATGATGGACGGCCGGGTGGCGGCCATTCGCGACATCCTCGACGCCAACGGTTTCAGCCACATCCCGGTGATGAGCTACGCCGTCAAGTACGCCAGCGCCTACTACGGTCCCTTCCGCGATGCCGCCGAATCGACCCCCCAGTTCGGCGACCGCCGCTCCTACCAGATGGACCCGGCCAACCGCCGCGAGGCCTTCCGCGAGGCGGCCCTCGATGTCCAGGAATGCGCCGATTTCCTCAT
>JARRKW010000205.1:0-3798 GCA_037387645.1 Desulfuromonadaceae bacterium | reverse complement strand
AAAAAAATCCCCCAATTCTTCAATGGATTTTATATTGACATTGATTTGCTGCATTGATTTTAGTTCCTTGCAACCGAACAACGGGTTCGAATCTCTCCGGGCTGTCGTGAAGTTCCAGTTGCTTGGCGGCGGCAGCAACATCGACTCTTGCGGCCAGGGTCAACGCCTCGGTTTTGTTTTCATTGTCATCGGTCACCGCTGTTTGGGAGTATACTCGTTTAACCGGGGGTCTGTCGATGGCGAACCGGGCCTTAACCCGTCCGATCCATCCGAGAACGACAAGGCTCCAACTTTCGTTGCCGTCTGCCCACGGATTCCGTGGAGGAAACTCCTTAAATATAAGAGCAGCACCCTAACATTTATCAGGTCCCGGCCGTCAAGTGTAAAAAGCCCATTAAACGTAAAAGAAAGGTTCTTTTCATTCTCTGACAGGCGCTGGATCAGGTCGGAGCTGGCCGGTTTTCGGCTGGTTTTTCAATAGCTTTCGCTCCGGACTTATCGCGGATTCTGATGCGGAAGCCGCTATGCCTGGTCTTTCCCGATGCCTGAAAACGTGGGTGAAATGCGAACGTACCGGCGCCATTGACCGCAACCGCGCCGGGAACGGGATTGTTTGAATATTTCAAAAAACGGTTGACTTTTCCGTTTTTTGGGATTGACTGATATGCATCTTTTGTTTTTCCATGAAGTGAATGCTGCGAGGGATAGCGGACAATGATGGATTGCCGCCAACATAGATGAGCCATCCGACCTGCAAGAGGGTTGGGTGGCTTTTGCTTTTTTACGGAGAAAAATTTTTGTCGAACCATGGAGAGGGTCGCATATTTACCGTTTGCTGTTGAGTTCAGATGCGTTCACGAATTGCGGAAGCGATTATTCACGAAACTATGCCGTGGCGCCCGGCAACGGGCGTCCCTACCGTGAGGGCACTTTTGCTCGGTGGTTCGAGAAAGGGCGCCCAAGCCTTATCAAAAAGGAGATGGCACATGGCTGAAGTAGCAAGTTATCACGTTCTTATGTATGGTGGCCCCGACGGGTATCAAACCAATCGTGCGCAAATTCAGTTGAGTAATGCCAAGGGGAAGACGTTGGCCTGGTTGCGTTTTAACGATCCGGGCATGTTCTACGAGGCGGATTCGGACAGTGGCGGCATTATTCGGATGCATTTGCCCTCCGCGATGTTCCAGAGCGTTTTGGACGTGCTCAGAAACGAGAAGCCGATCAATATCTACTTCGCCCAGGGACGGGGCTTCTTCGGGACATCCACCAAGGAACCTGTCGGCGAAGGTGAATAACGGGCCTGATATGAACATCCGCCTCGGGAGGGACGTCGCAAAAACGCGGCGCCCCTCCCGTCTGGTGGCCAGCGCCCAAGCAGTTTTTGCACAACTCGATCAGGATGAATCCAGGCCGCAAAAGCCCTCCCCAAACAGTTCCGCGTTGCGAGAGCGAGCCGCTGGTTAACAACGTCCCGCCGTTCTCCTGAAAATTCACCCGCATTTATATAACGGTTTTTTATTGACGATCTTTCTGCCGATTGGTAGTGTTGGGGGCTATATCATACCCTGTTGCACTTTTGCGTCTTTTAATTGGGAAGAGGAGTTTTATGTTCAGTTTTGCCGCTGGGATAGAGAGAATCGTCGCAGCTGACGGATTTTCGCTGACCGTTACGGGGATGCTCATCGTTTTTTTGGCTCTGTCTATTATTGCGTTGTTTATCAGCCTTCTGCCGAAGGTTCTGCCCCTGTTGAGCAAGATATTCCCCGAAATAAAGCACCATCATACCTCTCAATCGGCAGCCTCGCCACGGGCTCTTCACCCGGTCCGGGATGACGCGCTTCTGGCGGCCATTGCTTACGCCCTTTATCGTAGGGAAACGACCTCGTTGCCTCGCGAATAGTCTTTCTCTTCGCCTGTTTGGTTTAGTTACAGATCTGTTAGTCCGATATTTACCAGAGGGTTCACGTGAATATTTTTCTTGATTTTATAGGGACCACGGCGTTTTCCAATATGACTATTGGCAACTTCGTGATGATCCTTATCGGTATTGTTTTTATCACCCTGGCTATTCGCAAGGATTACGAGCCGCTGCTGCTGGTTCCCATCGGGTTCGGCATGGTGGTCGGCAACATTCCTCCGGTCGCCGGGATGGCGTTGAGCGTCTATGACCAGGGCAGCGTTTTGAGCATGATCTATTACGGCGTCAGCCAGGGCCTGTTTCCGCCGCTGATTTTCCTCGGCATCGGTGCGATGACCGATTTTTCCACCATGCTGTCCAATCCCAAACTGGTATTGCTGGGGGCCGCGGCGCAGGTCGGCATCTTTTTGACCTTGATCGGCTCGCTGTTTCTCGGCTTTGATCCATTGGAAGCCGGGGCGATCGGTATCATTGGCGGCGCCGATGGGCCCACCGCTATCTTTTTATCCTCCAAGCTGGCTCCCCATCTGCTTGGTTCCATCGCTATCGCCGCCTATTCCTACATGGCCCTGGTGCCGGTGATCCAGCCGCCGATCATGAAGCTGCTGACCACCAAAGAAGAACGACTGATTCGTATGAAGGCGCCCCGTCAGGTTTCGCAACGGGAGAAGATCATTTTCCCCATTGCGGCGTTCTTGATTTCCACCCTGATTGCCCCCGGTGCTATAGTTCTGCTGGGGATGCTCTTTTTCGGCAACCTGCTCAAGGAGAGCTGCGTTACCGAACGGCTGGCCAATTCGGCCCGTAACGCTCTTATCGATATCGTTACCATTCTGCTCGGTTTCTCGGTGGGTGCCAGTACCCAGGCGCAAACGTTTCTGACCCACCAGTCATTGCTCATATTCGGTCTCGGGGCGCTTTCCTTTTCCATGGCCACAGCCGGTGGTGTTCTTTTCGCCAAATTCATGAATCTGTTCCTGAAAGAAAAGATCAACCCCTTGGTCGGTGCCGCCGGGGTCTCCGCCGTTCCGGACTCAGCGCGGGTTGTCCAGATGGTGGGGCAGAAAGAGGATCCGCATAACTTTCTGCTGATGCATGCCATGGCTCCCAATGTGGCCGGTGTGGTCGGCTCGGCTATTGCCGCCGGTATCCTCTGGTCGGTACTGGCGCACTGACCGGGGCTTGGTGATTTAGTCCGGATACCTCCGCAATAACGGATCGGGCTGCCTAGTGACTTTTTAATTCACTTAATATATAGGGGTTTGTATGAAAAAGATTGTGAAGTTCATGTGTACCGCTTTCCGTGACGGTTTGCAGTCCGCCTATGGTGCGCGGGCCTATACCGAAGATTTCATGCCGGCGGTGGAAGCGGCCCGACATGCCGGAATTAATTATTTCGAGGCCGGCGGTGGCGCCCGGTTTCAATCGCTTTATTTCTATTGTCGTGAAGATGCCTTCGATATGATGGACCGATTCCGTGAGGTGGCCGGTCCCAATGCCGAGCTGCAAACCCTGGCACGGGGGGTGAACGTCGTGGGGCTGGAATCCCAGTCGAGCGATGTGATCCGCATGCACGCCGAACTGTTCAAGAAGCATGGCATCAGCGCCATCCGCAATTTCGATGCGCTCAATGATATCGATAATCTCGATTTCAGCGGTAAGTGTATTGCCGAAGCCGGTTTGAAGCATCAGATCTGCATCAGTATGATGGAGCTGCCCCCCGGTTGCAGCGGTGCCCATGACCCCGACTACTATGAGTCGGTTCTGAAGAAAATTGTCGACTCGGATATCCCCTTCGATTCCATCTGCTTCAAAGATGCCTCGGGAACCGCCACGCCGACCAATGTGTTCGAGACTCTGAAGCGGGCTCGTCGTCTGTT
>JARRKW010000204.1:0-5659 GCA_037387645.1 Desulfuromonadaceae bacterium | reverse complement strand
GGAAAACCTGATCGCCGTGCTGCTCAGCGGACTGATCCTCATGGGCCTGGAATTTATGGCCGAACGCGCCTATCGCCTGAAAACCAACCCCGCCGCCGATAACCCCGCAGAAGGATGAGTATGACCAAGTTTTAAATTGATCAAAATGATTAAAGGAGCGAAAAAGATGAAAAAGAGGGCTTACATCTTTGGTTTCGTTGCCGCCGGATTGGTCATTCTGGCTCTGTTTGCCATCCAAACCGAGGGAGGCAAGGGCTGGTCCAGCCTGGCCACTGCCATTTTCCTCGCCTATTGCGCATTGATCGTCGTCGGCCAGGGGGTTGAACTTCTCACGACGGCCAGAAAACATTTCCAACAGTCACAGTTGGAGAAAAAACAGCGGGAAGGCATCACCTCTTAACCTGCCGCCATTACTGCTGCGTTCCCCGGAAAAAGACTCCTCGGCCGGAGGCCTTTTGTGATATTTTAATAAATATCTTGGTCTTTTCGCCCTGGGGAACGCATGGCTGCAAGTTTTCAACACCTTTCGCCGGAACGCCGGCAGGGACCTGATTTCTGGGTCAGGTTCATTCGCTGGATGGCCGTAACGGTCTGGGCGCTCATGCTGATCGCGCTGTTTCTGGTGGGTTGGGCCAAGCCCCAGATCGCCACCTTTTTCGACCGCTATTACCATCTCACCCTGCGCTCCAGCTGGGATATGGAACTGGCTAAATATATCTTTTACTGCATGATTGGCGGCTTGTCTCTCAGCATTTCCGGTTTAGTCGCAAACCACCGCCGCCACCGCCGCCGCGGTGACGAATATCTGGTATCGCTATTTCTCGGCGCCCTGCTCTGCTGCTGCGGCATCGTCCTGTACCTCTATTCCTTTTAACTCCAGTCCTTCCAAACAATTTCTTGCTTGACCAGCAGGGTCCAACCGCTAACACACCAGTATCGTTACGCTTAATCAATTCCACTGCTTCGCTCATCAATATTTTCAACTGGCTGACTGGCTGAAATTTCAACAACTTTATCCAGCCAGACGCCCCCCCATAAAAACGATCAAAAAAACCAAAAACTTTAATAATCCTGCAAGGAGATCTAGATGAAAACGCACAGGCTCAAACAATGGCTGCTGGGAACTGTCGCGCTGGTAGCCGTTGCCGCAACGGTTCAGGCGGAACCGGTTCAGCTCGATCCGGCACTGCCCGGTTACAGCAAAACCCAGGGGGTAGCGGGCAACCTCAACAGCATCGGTTCCGACACCCTGAACAATCTGATGACCTTCTGGGCGGAAGGCTTCCGCAAGCTCTACCCCAACGTCAATATTCAAATTGAGGGCAAAGGCTCCAGCACGGCTCCCCCGGCCCTGATCGAAGGAACGGACCAGACCGGCATCGGTTATAAAACTTCCGGCGTAAAAGCCCTGGCACTGGCCAAAAACGATGCCGCGGAGGCCTTCGAACCCAATTATGAAAATGTCCTGGGTGGCAAACATCCCCTGGGTCGCATGCTCTATCTCTATGTCGCCAAACAACCCAACCAGCCGCTGCCGAAAATGATCGAAGAGTTCATCAACTATGTCCTCTCCAAAGAAGGACAAGAAATCGTGGTCAAGGACGGCTATCTGCCCCTGTCGGCACAGGTTGCAGCCAAGCAACAGGCGCTGATTAAATAGCGCCGCCAATCGCAGCACAATTGTAAAAAGGCAACCTGCCTGCCGTGTTCGGTGGGCAGGTTTTTGCGCCACCAGGGAGTCAACACAAGGCCTTGTCCATGAACAGAAAAGTACTCCGCAGAATAAAACTACGTGACCGGATTGCCCGCTGGGTCATCACCATCGGGGGCTTGGCAATCATCGGCTGTGTCATTCTCATACTGCTGTTGATCGGGAATGTCACCCTGCCCCTGTTTCAAAAACCATCCGCCAAGCCTTTGGCCACCATCGACCTCCCCCAGACGCCGGAGCAAAAATCGCCTCTGGCGGTCGATATCGATGAATACCTGCAAACCGCTGTCATTCTGACAACAGGTGGCAGGTTTTACCTTCGGCTTCGCCCGGGATCTTTGCCGGCATTATGATCGGCCTGGATTGTCTGGTGCAGATGGATGTATGTCGGCTTGACCCGTCAGGTTCTGAAAATGGACGATCAGATTGACCGGCAGCACCGGGGAAACTTCGGTCTGATCAAGGAACAGATCCGCCTGCACCCGGACCGTCTGGACGCCCTGAGCCATTATCTCACGGTCTCGCGGCACCTGGAGCGAATTGCCGACCTGGCGACCAACATTGCCGAGGACGTCTACTATCTGATCGAGGGGGAAATCGTTCGCCACAGTGGCTGGTGCAACTGGAAACCCGACAGCCACTAGGCCAATCTTCCCGAACCAGCGGCAGCGCACACAACATGGGATGGCGGACAAAATGGCCGGGGCTGCTGGTACAATTCAAGGACAAATCCGTGCCATAAAACAGCCGGCCACAGTGATTACGGCCGACCCTTGCAGATCGGCTGTTGCCAAACAGCCGGCCCTCTGGCAGAATTGCCGGGTTCAATTCCACAGCAAGGAGATTCCGCATGTCCAATCCCGGTGAATTTTTCCAAGCCGCCAGTCAGGGACGGCTTTGGCTGCACTGCAACCAGTGCAATGAAAGCAAACAATTCAACGACGTGGAACACATCGATGCCATCGAAAATCCTTCCTACTGGGGTCCGGACCCCTGGTGGTACGACACCCGGGTATTTCGATGTCCGGATTGCGGCACCGTCCAGCAATCGACCCTCCACCTCCAAGAATAACGAGGCACTTCCCAGCAGAAATGGATCTGCTATACTTTCCCGCGACGGAAAATTCAACTACCCTTTGCTCGAAAAGGCGTTTATCATAGTTGAAGAGCTTAAGTCCGCTCAAACCTCCGCTTGCCAAACATCGCCACAACAGCATTCTCAGCGCAAAAGCAATGCAATCTCTCTCGCCAGAAGACCCCCGTTCTTCCTGACTTTTGGCGATAACGGCTGGTGCAATAATACCCCAGGACGGAGAGCAGCCCCTGTTTCGCCGACCTGCGGGACTCCAGGATCCCTTAAAAAACCGCTTATGCCTACCGAACGCGACAAGTTGATCGGCCTGGGAGAACATTCCAGTCGAAAAAGCTATTATCCCGAGCTCCAGCAACGCCTGCTTGAACTGGAACGCTTCAAAGCATTGCTCGACAGCAGTAACGACGCCATTTTTCAACTCGAAGTCCCCTCCGGCCACATTATCGATGCCAATGAATCAGCAGGACGGCAACTGGGACGAGAACGGGAAGATCTGCTGGGACTTTCTTTTTTTGAAATCTGCGATCTTAACCACTCACCGGCAGCGCAGTTGATTAATAATGTGGAGAACTTTCCAGAGGGCAGGCTGCTGGTGGAAACGGATCTGTACGGCAGCGACGGCAGGCATATCGAAGTCGAAATGACCCTCAGCCGCATGTCTTTTGATGGAGCTCCCTATGTGGTCGCCGTCGCACGCGACATCTCATCCAGTCGTCGCACAGAGCAGGCCCTGTCGGAGAGAATCCAGCTGGCCACCCTCGGCTCGGAAATCGGCAATGTTCTGACCCACAGCAGCGACCTGCGCCATACCCTGCAGGCCTGCGCCACCCTTCTGGTCAAACACACCGGTGCCACCTTTGCCCGTATCTGGACGTTCAATTCCCGCGCCCAACTCCTTGAGCTGCAGGCCAGTGCCGGCATTTACACCCAAATCAACGGAAAATTCAGCCGTATCCCTCCCCTGGTTAAAGACCAGGATTGGGTTCGGCGGGAAAACATCGTTGCCTTTGCCGGCTATCCACTGATTGTTACCGATCAACTGGTGGGTGTCATGGCCATGTTCTTCACGCAACCGATGAATGAAGTCATTCTGAGTTCGCTGGCAACAATTGCCAATGAGATCGCCAACGGCATCAAACGGCAAAAGTCGGAAGACTCCCTGCGGCAAACATTGGTGGAAATGGAAGCCGCCCGCGCCCGGGTCGATGCCATTCTCCGCTCGGTTGCGGACGGCATGCTGGTTACCGACGCCTTTAATCGGTTGACCCTGATGAATCCGCGCGCGGAAGAACTGCTCGGCATCCGGTTCAGTGACGCCCTGATGAACCCGCTGGAAACCAGCATTCCCCAAAGTGCCCTGTTGGAACAGATCAAAAACACCCTGGCGGGCCGGACGGATATTCCCAACACCATCCTGGAAATACCGGCCCGTGAGCAATCCGGATCTATTGTGCTGCAATCCCATTCCGCCCTTGTGGTCTCCGAATCCGGAACCGTCACCGGGGTGGTTACCCTGTTGCGCGACATTACCCGGGAACGGGACATTGACCGGATGAAAACCGAATTCATCTCCCGTGCCGCTCACGAACTGCGCACTCCTCTGGCTTCGGTTATGGGCTATGCCGACCTGTTACTCAATAAAGAGGCCTATGACATTAACGACCCGGCGCAGCAACAGGAATTCCTTTCACTGATCTGGGATAAGGGCCAGGCCCTATCCAATATCATCGACGACCTGCTGGATCTGAGCCGAATTCAGACCGGCCAACAGACGGAATTGAATCTGGAGTGCTGCAATCTCGCGGAACTGGTTTCTCGGGTGCTACAATCCTACCGCCTCTTCTCATCCACCCATCGCTTTGAGTTGGAAAGTCTCAAAGCGAATCGCGAGCTTTTCCTCGACAAGGGAAAAATCGAACAGGTCCTGGAAAACCTGTTGAGCAATGCCGTTAAATATTCCCCCAGCGGCAGCAGAATCCTGGTGACAGCGGAAGTCTGCGATCAAACCACCTGGATCTCCGTCACCGATGAGGGTGTCGGCATTGCACCCGACCAGCAGGAAAATATCTTCGAACGGTTCTATCGCATTGACCGTTCCGATACAGCCATCGGCGGTCTCGGTTTGGGCTTGGCCATCGTCAAAGAAATCATCGAAGCCCATGGTGGAAAGGTGGGGCTCAAAAGCACCCCCGAGCAAGGCTCCTGCTTTTTCGTAACACTGCCCACCCGGTTATGATTTCCTCTGCCCTCCAGGCACGGAACATTTACCCTGGCTATGCCCAAGAGCTGCTCTTTCCGCTCTATCCCCACAGCCTCAAATGCCCAAAATCCACTGCCATTATAAAAGGTCCCGCTTGCACTCCTGTCACGAAATGATTACATTGGAAAACACCTACGACCCTTTGTGACTCTGTATTTTTATGAATGATATCCATCAACTGCAAAGCGGCAACCTGCCGACCCAACAGCCGGACCTGATTGTCCATTGCCGGCAGGACGGTCCGTTGCGACTGACCCGGGTATCCCACCGGTTGGCCGAACTGGTCGACCGAACCCCGGACGAATTACGGGGACGGGAACTGGAGCAGGTGTTTCCCGACCTGGTCCCCTCCCTGAGTGAACTTGCCCGGGAAAGCCTTTCCCGCGACCGGGTGCTCACGGATATCCGGGTCCGCTTTCCGGTCCGTGGACTGACCCTGGCCGCCGACATCGTCCCGGCCGGGCTGACCGAAGATTACAGCGGCACCCTGGTTCATTTCCTGTTTCGTTCGATCAGTCCCCCACCAACCGATCAAGTCCCTATTTTTTGCGGCCTGGTCGGCGAAGGCGCCGCCATCCGCGAGGTGTTTCGTAAA
>JARRKW010000203.1:0-6151 GCA_037387645.1 Desulfuromonadaceae bacterium | reverse complement strand
GATCAAGGCTGAAGAGGCCATGCGTCGTTTGAATGAAATTCATCAATTTAATAATATCATTGGAAAAAGTCATGCCATGCAGACCCCGTTCTGCGTACCGTTTGTGTAGTATGTTTCACCGCCTATCTGGCAAAAACTGATCCGGTCTCCCGTCAGGTTGCCCCGCACACCAGTCAGCGACATATCCGGATTCACTTTATACAGGCCTGTAGTTTTTCCTACAAAGCAATCTCCGCCATCGCAGAACACGCTGTGAAAACTGCCTTCCTGAACCCGATCATACCCGCTTCTCCGGCTGACCCTCCCTGTTCGGTCGTGGGAGATGTTCAGAGCTTTAGTCAGGTCCGTAACTCCGCCTTCAGCAAAAGCAACACGGGTTTTCTGGACCTTCGTATTGAGCCCGTTAGAGGACGAAAAGAGCCTTATATTCTCCATGTGTCATCCCTTATCGGCTCAGGAGAGGACTGGCCTTCCGAAATAAAGGAGTCCAAGTTTTTAAGGTACTCATCGAACAAGGTCTTAAAATAGAGCGTGTTGGCCTGCGGACCCTCCAGTCCGTTTTCAATGAGCGGGTACAACCGCCACAGCGCAAAACTTTCCAACAGGACTCCCGCAAGCTCCTCCGGTATTCCTTCAGGCACATCCGAGTCCCGGACGAGTTTATCGGGGGACCTGTCGAACCTGCACAACAGCTCAACCGCTTCTGCCGGAGTCCTGAAGTAATAAAGGTATCCGTTAGAGACTGCCACCGTGTGAACGGGCCCCTCAAATTCCCCAGTCCCGAATTCAGAGTTGGCCATGCGCAAAATAGCCAGGGAGGACGCTATCTCCACCCTGTCCTCCCCCGCCACCTCCACAGCGTACAGCCCGCGTTGGTAGGCCCAATCCACCGGAATGGCTACCCTGTTCGCGCCGGGAACCGTGCTGACTGTTCCCTCGGACTCCAAGCCAGGGAAGCGGACTTCCCTGGCGCAGAATGCCAAACCCTCGTTCAGGGCCTGGGTGATGAGGTCGTCCGGTATTCTATCGGTGTCCTGTAAGTTGTTGGACACCCTGTTTCGCAGCTCCTCTAAAGTAGCCATCTACCGCTCCTACTTGCGGGCGATTTTCGGTTTCGGCTCTGCAGGCTTCTCCGGCTCTGCAGGCTTCTCCGGCGGCTTCTCCGGCGGCTTCTCCGGTGGCTTCTCCGGCGGCTTCTCCGCAACTACCATTCCGTTGCGGTTCATCTCCATCAGCACGCGGGCATCCTCACGGGATACTTCGCAGCCCCCGCTTGAAAAATCATAAGGGCCATCCTGCAGCTTCGAGTGGTTATAGCTTTTCAGCGTTTCGGCCCTGCGACCTGTGTATTTTATGTAAGGCATAGTATCTCTCCCACGCTCTACCGGAGGTTCACTCCGGTAGAGGCGTTTGGCATGTTAAGTTATCAGGTGATTGTCAGCGGGCAGTATGCGTCGTACGCTATAACTGAGAAGTCTTTGGAGTTATACCGGGACTTCTTTACCCCGAAGATGGACCCTGCAGTAATCGCCAGAGCGTTTCCACGGTCATCCTTCTCCTCGTTCCAGGAGTACCGCTGCTGGGATGACTCCTGGCCGTACGCGATAAGACCGGCCTGAGCGCCCATGAACAGCGCACGAGACGCCGGGAGATTCGCACCTGCGCCATAGTCGTCAAACTGAACACAGTTACGGTGCTCATGCATAATAACGTCGGCATACTCGCCCAAAGCACCGGAGTACATCTTCGCGGCAGGCCCGCGATCCGTGGCTTTGTGGATTGCGAGCCAGTCGTTATCGGTGGTGCCTGTCCGCAGCTGGTAAGCCATAACAGTGTGCATCAGGAAAACGAACTTCTTCTTACCGCCGACGTTGAAAGGCTGCATCATCGGGTCAGTCAACTTCGCCTTCGCGGCTAGCCTTTCCACATCGAAAAGGGTGATGGTGTCCGCGCTGTCCATGTCCGCAGCACCTGTGGCGTCCCCGCCATACAGGATATGTGCGGCATCCGGGGCCTCCAGAGCATTATTTGCTCGGCCGGTCCAGGTATCCGGGTTATGGTATCCCGCAGTAACAGCCCCACGGGCACCGGATAGGTAGAAGAAGATCTCTTCGTCCATCTCTTCAGCCCACCACTCGGCCAGGGCATCCCGGCCTACTTTTCGCAGATTATAGGGCACCCTCTGCTCGGACATCTTACCCTTGGACTTCGTGCTCTTACGCAACTGGTCAATGAACAGCGAGTCATTGAAGAAGTTCAGAGCTTCTTCACCGGTTGCGTGGCCCTCGATGGTGTTGTCACCCTCAATACCGGGGTGCTGCAGCTTCATGCGAAGCGCAACAGTGACTTTCTCACCGGCGGCTTTATGCAGATCATTCTTCAGCACCAGCAGACTGTCGTTACCCATGCCGATAAACTTGGCAAAGTACTGAGACTTCATTGCCTCAACAGCCAGGGATGTACTCCAACGTTGGACCGCCAACGGGTCATTCAACGCAAATTCTGTAGCAGCCATAATGTTCCTCTTTAGTTACCTTTTAGTTACCTTTTAGGTATTCTTCTTGGGCTGCCGGGGACAATCGGTCAAACTCTCCTTCAGTAAGAACCTTACCTGAGTGGGTTTTATCCGCACCCGATGTAGGAATATCGTCCAGGGAAGTGTACCCCTTCTTCGACCTTTTCTTTACTTTGGAAAGAACCTCTTTTTCCAGCTCGGCCCTGATTTCTTTTTCGACCTTTACTCGGATCTCTTTCTCCAGAGCTTTTGTATCAACGGGTTTCGACTCTTCTGCTTTCGACCTTGCACTGACTAAGGATTTGAGTACATCCGCAGCCAGGGTGCCCAGGGGGACCGGGGTGTCACCGCCCGGAGGGATAACCTGGGTCACGGGGCTTGTGAGAAAGAATAGGTTCTCGTTGAACCCGATACTCTCCGCGAACTCCGCGATGCCCTTCTGAACACCCTCGTCTGAAAAAATGCCTGGGAGGGCCTCCTCCATAGCTTTTTCAGCGGCACTGTACTCCTCCTTCAAAGCTACCTCGTAGGCTTCCTGGTCCTGTGCCTTCTTGTCGTCCAGGACTTTCTGCTGGGCCTCACGGTTCTTGAAATCGTAGTACTCACTGAGCTTTTCTGTATACTCAGCAGCCCCCACAGGGTCGTCCTCAAACTTCTCCGCCAGTTTCGCTTTTGACAGCACGGTGAAGTCCTCGAACTTCTCCGCTTCAGCCTTCGTAAACAGTCTGTCAGGCGCGGCTTCCGTCTTCTGGGCTTTGATCGCCGAGATTTCCTGCTTCAGCCTTTTGACGTTCTCTCTGGCTTGGTGCAGGGCCTCCAATGGCACGTAACCTTCCGGCACAGCGTCCTTCTTCGGGCTTTTTTCCTCAGAATCGCTCTCCTCAGAATCACTCTCCTCAGAATCACTCTCCTCAGAATCACTCTCCTCGGAATCACTCTCCTCAGAATCGCTCTCCTCGGCCTTTTCAGACTCGGTTTCCCCGGATTTGGCCTCTTCAGACTCGGTTTCCTTGGAATCAACCCCCTTGGAATCAACCCCCCTGGAATCGCTCTCCTCAGAATCGCTCTCCTCAGAATCGCTCTCCTCCGGCGCATTGGGGTCCCCTAAATCAGCGAGCTGTTTAACGTCGCACGGACGAGGGGTAAAAATTTTTAACGTCACTTGGACGAAAGTCGGATTTTACGTTTCCGAAAACGGTCGTTATAGCCAGGAAATCTTAGAAAACCCTGTTCGGTAGTTGTCACCTGATTCAGTTGTAGCCCTCATGTTCCAGAATCGTGGATTCTTTCCGTCGGGAACTCTTCTCTGCTCCGACAGAACTTTTTTTAATTTTCGCCTACAAGCGGCTTCATCTTGTTTCCGCATTTCCCGCACCACTGTTCAAGTTTTTAAAAGCGTCCTGGCCTATCTTGAAACCGTCCTGATCTACCTTCTGCTTATGCGCGTCAGCCTCTTTAAGTGCCGCTACAGCTTCAGCCCGGAGTTTCTCGGCTTCAGCCTCGGTCTTGCGGTTTTCCACTTGTGCAGTTTGTACTTTAAGGATGTGGTCTTCATCCTGTCTTCGTTTAGCCTGCTCCGCATCCGTCCGCTCGATCTCGTCACGCTCCGCCCTGGTAAGGTTGTCATCCAGAACACTGGCCCCGGTAGCAGCTTTAACCTGCTTCAGCCACCTATCTTTCTCCGGTATATCCGACAACTCCAAACCCAGGGAGAGAAGTGGTCCTATCGCTTCTGCCGGGGCTTTGTTCAACGAGCTGAAGATCAAATCCATGTTCTTCTCTCTCATTGTATCAGTCATTTCAACGGATGCCAACTTAATATCGAAGTTCGCTTGAGTGATGTCGTTTCTTACCTCAATTACCTCACCGGCTTCTCCTATTACTGCCTCGTTCAGCTTCACAAAAGCCTCAACTCCCGACATCCGGTCGGTTACACGAAGAGCTTTTTCTGAAGTCCATGTATCCTGTATAAGCGCCGACGTTTTCTCCCCAAGGCGCTGGAGTGCCTGGTAGGAGTTTTCCAGCAGGCTCGCCAATACCGTGGACTGGCTTGCCTGCTTTTTGTCCAAAGCGGAGCCGGACTGGACGGCTGTCTGGTAGCCCATAGACTCATCCCCCGCCCCGGAGATCTCCTTTATCTCTCTCTCACTGTGCTCGGCAAAAGCGAGCTGCGGGGAAGCCAGATCGCCCAACTCCTGGATGCGTACACGGTCTATTTTGTTTTCTTTGGTCACTATCAGGCCATCGAGCTTCCCAGCTTCCGCGTGAGCTCTGAAGGGGTCCTCGACAGCTTTGTTCTCGATAAAAATTCTCCGGTCGTTCACTCTGGCGAGAGCATAGGACCTCCTCTTATTGAGTTCCATGTTCTGCTCCTTGATCTGCCTGGGAGCACCGAAGGGCCTGCCGAACCTGTCAACATACCCCACAAACGGAACATGAGGGTACCCTATAAACGGCATAGGTGAGGGGATGTCATAGATCACGTAGTCCCCAAGAAACATGCACACCCGGAGCTTCTTCACCTGAGCAGTCAGCACTTCGGAGGCTTCCCGGATAATCGCCAGCTGATCCTGCGGCTCATACGCATCCAGATCATAGGTCCGGCCATTGCGGGTTTTTGCAAAAAGCCCTTCTTCGGTAACACTGTACCACATTTCCACCGGCCGAACTCTTCTCCGTTCCGAATCGGTCCAATAACCAGGTTGGCCCATCATTCTCTGGACCTCCTCGATCATGGTGGACTCATCGTCCTGCATGATCGGAAGGTCACCGCCCCCTACTCCGCTCAGATACCCGAACTGCTCCTTCAGGTCATTCGCGCAATGGGGCATGAAGTCACAGAGCACATCCAGGTCCTTCCAGGCGGCGGAGAAAACGAAACGGCAGTTCTGCTCATCCATGAACGGGTCTGAATAAGGGTCCCACCAGACGGTATGCCACGGCAGCCGTTCGAGAGTGACCGGCTCTCTCCTCGGATCATTGCTGATTCCGACTTTCATGCACCCGAAGCCGGTGATGATCTGGTCCAGAACCGCATCGGCTATCTTCTTATCCCCCATGTTCTGATCTCGTACACACATCAGTGCTTCAGACATGAACTGCGCGACATCGTTATCTTTTTTAGTACGGCCTTTAGCAACAATGTCCCTCTGATTGTTAATGAACCAACCGTGGATAAAGTTGACAATGGGAAAAATCCGGTTAGCGGTGATCGGCTTGATACGTTTTTCCTTCAGCAGCTCCGCAGCGAGATGGGGCCACTGAGCCCCGTCACGAAACTCGTAGTCTTCCCAGCTTTCCGCCCGCCAGTCCCTATGAGAAGTGTGAGCTTCGGCGACCCACGCTAAAAGTCGATTGATATCGACTTTAGTGCCTCGGTCGCCCCCTGAGTTCCTGGTCAGTCCCATTACTATTATGCCCCCCACAGGGTAGTCTCATCGACCGTCCTGTTGTCTTCCGGTTGTGGCAAAGCGTCACCGTTGTCCCCTTTTACGTACATAGCTAAGTACTGTAAACCATCATGCGGATGCGAGTACTTGTTCTTCTCAGCCCGTTCACTGTACTTCGGCTCCGCTCCGGTTACTTCAACCCTTTTAAATTGGTACCCGCTGTCAAACCCTTTTATCAGGTTCCTGC
>JARRKW010000202.1:0-3857 GCA_037387645.1 Desulfuromonadaceae bacterium | reverse complement strand
CGAGAATCTGGATACGATCCGGGTGCAGATTCAGGGTATAGCCCGCAATGGCCAACCCCGGTTTTTGGATACGAGGAACTAAAACCCGCTTGTCCAGGCCCCGCTCTCCCGCCAGCAGCTCCAGGTCGAGACCAGCCTCTTTCTCTCCCAGCAATTCATGGATGCTCAGTCCGGACATGCTTAATCAGTTCCATCCAATCGATCGCGGTTTAAAAAACCACTTCTCGTATCCGCTACAACTTTTCTTCTTCTTCGACAATAATCTGGTAAAGGTCCTGCTGGTCCTCCGCATCCAATAAACGCCGACGAACGGCGGGATTTTTCAACAGTTTGGAGATCCGGGCCAGGGTTTTGAGGTGGATTCCGACCGACTCTTCCGGTGCAATCAGCAGAAAAAAGAGGTGCGCCGGCTTGCCGTCCATGGAATCGAAGTCAACCCCGCCGCGACTCCGTCCGAAGGACAACAACAGTTGATCAATATCCTTAAGTTTGCCATGGGGAATGGCGACCCCTTCGCCGATACCGGTACTGCCGAGGAGTTCCCGTTCCTGCAACACCCGAACGACTTCCTCGCGGCTTAAATTCCCCTGTACCCTGACGATGGCGTCGGTCAATTCCACCAGAACATCATTTTTCCCGGTCGCCTTGAGATCTCCGGCAATAGCCGCTGGATTTAATAGATCCGCTATTTTCATATCGCTACATTTTTAGTTTAGAAAGTATAGGCTATAAAATAAAACCGGCAACGAGGATTATTTCCCCGTTGCCGGACCCAAAAAACTTAACTGGCCTGCGGAACAATCAAGCCGTAGTTGCCGTCTTTGCGCCGATAAACGACATTGATCTCTTCCGTGGTGGAATCGGTGAAAACCAGAAAATCCTTATGCAGCAAATCCATCTGCATGACGGCCTCTTCAACCGCCATCGGCTTTACCGAAAAACTGTTGCTGCGGATGATGGTGGGTTCGGGAGCGCCGACATCGATACTTTCGGCGGTAAACACGGTTTTTTGCACCTGCCGTTCCTTGCCGCTGGCGGGTTTGTGATTTTTCAGTTTTTCCTTATACCGCTTGAGCTGCCGTTCAATTTTATCCACCATGGCATCGACGGCGGCATACATATCGCTGGTCTCATCCGAAGCCTTGATGGTAATGCCTTTGGCGGCGATGGTCACTACGGCTTTGTGACGAATTTTCTTCTCGACCGACAGAACCACCTGCGCATCGATCGGCTCATCAATGTACTTGTTGATACGCTCAAGCTTTTCTGCAACGTAACTACGAACCGGCTCGCTCACATCCATATGTCTGAAGGTGACGTCAATTTGCATAATTAAAACCTCCTGATGATAAGGTCCCGTCGAAACAGCCTTCACGGTCAAGTATAACTCTGTCCAAACCGTTGGCCACAGCAGGCGGGATTAAAATAGTCGCTTTCTTTCCGTGGACGAACCAACACCCAGAATCTCGCGATATTTTGTGACAGTTCGTCTGGCAATATCGATCCCCTGTTGATGGAGGAGCTCGACGATTTTTTGATCGGAGTAGGGCTTGCGGGTGTTCTCTCCTCCGATGATTTCCTTGATCTTGCTTTTGACGCTTTCGGAGGCGATGGAATCGCCTTCGGTGGTGCTGATACCACTGTTGAAAAAATATTTCAACTCAAACAGGCCTTGTGGCGTCTGCACATATTTGTTGGTGGTCACTCGACTGATGGTCGACTCATGCATTTCGATATCTTCGGCGACATCCCGAAGCACCAAAGGTTTAAGATAATCCACCCCTTTGTCGAAGAATTCGCGCTGGAATTTAACGATACTCTTGGTGACCTTGTAAATGGTCCGTTGGCGCTGATGGATGCTCTTGATCAACCAGACCGCGCCGCGCATCTTGTCCTGAATGTACTCACCGGCCTTGGCATCGATATTGCCACTGCCGGAAAGGGCATTGCGATAAAAAGAGTTGATACGCAGATTCGGCAGGCCTTCATCATTGAGCACCACGACATATTCATCATTGATTTTATAAACGAAAATATCGGCGGTGATATAATGCACATCTTCCTGACTGTAGACACTGCCGGGCCGGGGATCAAGGCCGGCTATGATCTTGGCCGCACAGAAAACCTCATCCAGGGGAACACCCAGCGCTTTGGCTATGACCGGATATTTGCGGTTTTCCAGTTCGGCGATATGCTCCCGCAGAATGGTCTCAACCAGACTGCCTTCCATACCCAGGTGCTTGACCTGGTGCAGCAAACATTCCTGCAGGTTTCGTGAAGCAACCCCATGGGGATCGAAATTCTGCACCATCTGCAGGGCTTCTTCGACGTTTCCCGGGGAAGATCCGGTTATCTCCGCGACTTCCTCCAAGGAGGCCTGCAGATAGCCGTCATCGTCAAGGTTCCCGATGATTTCGGCGGCAATCCTACGAATCTCATCGCTCATACGGGACAGATTGAGCTGCCACATGAGATGATCGGTCAAGGTACTCTTTTTGGTCAGCAGATTTTCGTAGGACGGGCGATCATCATCTTCCTCATAAAAATCGGCCGTGGACCCGCCCAGACTGTAACCTTCCAGATAGGTCTGCCAGTCGATGTCCGCCATGCCTTCATTTTCGCCGGCAACTTCCTTAATTTCTTCGCCGGCTTCCTGGCCCTTTAGACTTTCGGACAGAACCTCATCCAGTTCTTTTTCTTCAGCACTTTCCGCTCCTTCTTCCAGGATCGGATTTTCTTCCAGCTCCTGCTGCACCATGTCGACCAATTCTATCCTGGACAACTGCAGCAGTTTGATCGCCTGTTGCAGCTGGGGAGTCATGACCAGCTGCTGACTGAGTTTTAGTTGTTGACGGAGTTCTAATGCCATTACCTACCCATTTCGTTAGGGATCAATTCCAAGGCAACCCGGCCGCTACAGCCGGAACTTCTCACCAAGGTAAATCGTCCGAGCCCGAGGACTCTCGGCAATCTCAGCCGGCAAGCCGTATTCCAGGATTTCCCCTTCGTTGAGAATATACGCCTTGTCGCACACACCCAAAGTTTCGCGCACGTTATGATCCGAGATCAAAACCCCGATACCTCGCTCTTTGAGTTGGGTAATAATATTTTGAATATCCACAACCGCGATGGGATCAATCCCGGCAAAGGGCTCATCCAACAGAATGAAGGCCGGCTCGATGACCAGAGCGCGGGCAATCTCCAGTCGGCGTCTCTCACCGCCGGAGAGAGCATAGCCATAGGTCTTTGCCACATGGTTCAAACGAAAGTCATCAATCAGCTGCTTCATTCGAAGCACGCGGTCTTCCGTTGAGAGGTCGAGCGTCTCCAGAATGGCCAACAGATTCTGTTCAACGGTCAATTTGCGAAAAACCGACGGTTCCTGGGGCAGGTAGGAAATACCGGCTCGAGCCCGTTTGTACATGGGAAACTCGGTTATTTCCAGATCGTCTAGAAAAACCCTGCCCTGATCGGGGCGGACCAAGCCCACGACCATATAGAAGGAAGTCGTTTTCCCGGCGCCGTTAGGTCCCAACAGACCGATAATCTCGCCGGACGAAACATCCAGGTCCACCGCCTGCACCACCTGCCTGCCCTTATAGGCCTTGCACAGCCCCCGGGCCGAAAGATGACGGTTCAAGGCTTCGATCCCTGGGAACGAAAGACAGCCGTTACCCGGCCGCCTTTCTGGCCGGTTACAATACTCCGTTCTTCATTCAGGAAAAACGTTATCTCATCGCCCTGAATCAGATCCTGTCCCTGGTGCACCTCGGGAGATCCGGTTAAAACAATCTGCCCTTCCTTACTGAAATAAACCGCCTGCTCGGCCGTGGCAACCCGTTCCCCCTGCACAATGC
>JARRKW010000201.1:0-3863 GCA_037387645.1 Desulfuromonadaceae bacterium | reverse complement strand
GGCGGTGTTTATACCATCAATCCCAATCTCTGCATCGGCTGCGGCGCCTGTGACCCCGAATGCCCCGTCGAAGCCATTGAGCAGGGGACCCTTATCGTCGTTCCCTCCATCGATACCGACGAGTGCGTCGCCTGCGGCGCCTGCGAGGAAAGCTGTCCGACCGGGGCCATCCAGGTTGGTAGCGTTGCGGTCATCAACCCATCCCTCTGCTCCGGCTGTCGCGACTGTGTTCCGGTCTGTCCGGCAGCCGCCATCAGCTGATGGTTTGCTACAGGAATACAGTCAGGCTTAACCGACAGCCTTTCCCGGCAAGAAAACGGTGACCCCACATTACAAATCAGAGCCCGTAGAGAACAGGACAAAACGACAAAACGCCCTGGCAAGATGCCAGGGCGTTTTGTCGTTTCAAAACCCCGGATGAACGGCCGGAAAAGACCGACCGTTCATCTGACTAGCGCGAAGAGATTATTCGTCTCTTTCGTAATCAACGATACGGGAAGCGACGGTCTTGATGCTCAGCAGGTCGCTGTAGTTGATGTTGTTGCCCAGGTAGTTACCACCGTCGGTGCCGCAACCAAGGGTCAGTGAAGGCGGCAGGTTGTTGTAAATGAGACCAACGGAGCCGTGTACCGCAGGCTGGTTCAGCAGCAGACGGTTGGCGGGAATTTCCATGGCAAACTTGTCCAGAACCGCCGGATCCTGAGCATGGATAACGGCGGTGTGACCGGCGCCGCCCCAGCGGAGCTGGCTGTTGGCAGCGGCGATAGCTGCGTCGGTGCCGTTGTAGCAGATGTAGCCGAGAACCGGGGACAGTTTCTCATGGCTGAACCAGTCTTCGGGACCGATGCAGCTGAGGGGTACCAGCAGCAGTTTGGTTTCGGCGGGAACACTGAAACCGGCCAGCTCGGCGATAACCTGAGGCGACTTGCCAACGATAGCCATGGAGGGAACGCCACGCTCCTTATCGAACATGACTTTTTCCAGGGCAACCTTTTCATCTTCTTTGACCAGGTAAGCGCCGCGCTCAACGAGCAGCTTGACAGCCTGATCACAGGTGGCCTGATCGTCGAAGATCATGGACTGGTCGGAGGAGCAGATGGTGCCGTTATCGAAGGTTTTGGAAGCGATAACGTTGTTAACGGCAACACTGACGTTGGCCGACTTGGAAACGAAAACAGGGGTGTTGCCGGCGCCGACGCCGATGGCGGGATGACCGGAGCTGTAAGCGGACTTAACCATGGCGTTACCGCCGGTGGCGAGAATCAGGTTAACGCCCTTATGGTTGAAGAGTTCCTGGGTTTTGGCGATGGAGGGTTCTTCGATCCACACGATGCAGTCGGCCGGAGCGCCAGCGCTGACGGCGGCATCACGCATGAGCTGAGCGGCCTTGGCGCTGCACTGCTGGGCGCGGGGATGGAACGCGAAGATGATGGCATTCCGGGTTTTCAGGGCGATCAGCGCCTTGAACATAACGGTGGAGGTCGGGTTGGTGGTCGGGGTGGCACCAACGATGACGCCGAACGGCTCGGCAACATACTTCAGACCTTCTTTTTCCTCGATAACGCCAACGGACTTCTTGTCTTTGAAGTATTCGTAAACGATGTGGGCGCCCAGATGGTTTTTGATGGCTTTGTGGTCGGCGCGACCGATGCCGGTTTCTTCAACTGCCATTTCGGCAAGAGAGGTTTCATTGGCGACGCTAACTGCATCCATAGCTGCGGTAATTTTGTCCACCTGCTCCTGGGTGAACGTCTTCATTACATTAGCTGCAGCACGCGATTTTGCTACCAATTGATCAATTTCTTGACTTGCAGACATGGTAAAGCCTCCTCTTGTGTTTGTTTTTCTGAATTGCCGGCAACCGCCTTACCCATTAAGACGACAAACCGCCAACAAACGGGTTATTCATTTATGTTCTCAACATCTCCACATTGCAGGCGAATCATCGGCCGACCTCTCTCTGCCCATTTCGCTGAGGGGAAGAGCGCAGCCCCGCAGCCGAGACCCGAGCGTAACATCAAAAAGATCCAGCAGACCAGATTCTGGCGATTTATTGCGATACGACTTCCTGCGACCATCCCCCAAGCAAGGGTTCATGCCGCGCAGTATGTATTTATATATCTTTCCAAAGGATGTCAAGGCCTCCCATACCTGACGGCATCAGAAAATAGCCATGACAACGTCTTAACCAAGCGGCTGGCCAACCGGCGGATCGGAAAACCGCGCGGACAACCCGGCCCCAATGAGAGATCCAGAAAACAACCTATTTTACTGAAAAAACTCTCACTTTGCCGCCAAATACGTTTTTCCGAATTGTCACCGACTGTAATGTGTACCATTAGCTTGTGTTGGAATCAACTTAATTTTTCCCTCCGGGGCAAAACATGTCCGCCGAGAACCCATATATTTCCTGCCCCATGCCGGCTCAAGACAGGCAAGGGACGAGTGCAGCTCGCCCCCAAACATTCGCCACAGAGGTTGTCCCGGCGGCATTGATTCACTCATTTTCCTGCCACAGGCCTTTGGCTTCCGGACCGATCTCCACCCTGCGGATTTCCGGACACAACAAAGGCCCTCCGCAGAAGGGCCTTTGTTGTGTCAAAAAAGTTGAAAAACACCATGATATCCTGAATCGAAAAAATCTCGATTACATGGCTCAATAACTGAGCCGGATAACCTGGCCGGGGGTAGTCACAGCATTATTCGGGAAATCGGTCTGATCATCATAACCATAGTAACTGTCCCACCAGTTAACCCGTACGGAATACGTGTATCCCACCGGAACACTGACATCGTCAACCCCATCCCAGTTGGGACAGCTGCCGGAACCGGTCGCAACCACCGGTCCGGAGAAACCACCGCGATACACGGTCCAATCGGCCCAGGCTTCGGGATCTCCGGCACAGGGGGAGCCGTTTACATCACTGTCCCCCCAGACCAAACGCAGGATGCCATTGCCACTGGTTACGGTAAAGCTGACACTGTGCTGGGCTTCGACATTCCCGGCCCAGTCCTCGGACCAGAAGGTCAGGGTATAGGACAGGGTCCCGCTGGCAGCCGGAATTTCGACCCGGGTGCCGGTCTGGGGAGCACCCCCATTGATACTGTAGTAGGTATTTTTCACCCCCAGGGTACTGGCATCGGTCGCCGTCAGCGTGATAACGGCGCCCTGGCTGTAGCTGGCCTGGGCATCGGAATTGGTGGTCGGGGGCGCGGTATCCTCGACAACGGAGAAATAGACCGTATTCTGGGTCAATTCGGTGTTGCCCGACTGATCCTTGGACCAGAATTTGAGTTCATGCTGGCCGGCGGCATCATTGCCGACGAACAGATGCTTGCCGGCGGCGGTTACCGCTCCACCATCCAGTTGATAGAAGGTTCTGCCCACCCCCACCTTGCCGTTATCCGAAATGGAGAAGCCGATCTTGGCGGGTCCGACATAGGTCGCCAACGCATCGGTACTGGTGGTCGGGGGGGAAACATCGCCAGGGGCAAAGGCGGCATGACAGTTTTTGCATTGTTCCTCCGTCACGGCCCAGGAGCTTTGGATATGGCAGATGGCGCAGTCGTTGCCGGAACTGTTGTAGGCATTTTCCCAGGCCAGGTGAGCGATGGTGGATTCGTCGTGATAGCTCGTATGACAACCGCCCTGCTGACACCCCTTGTTCCAGGTTTCGGTCTTGATGGTATCGTAAGGAGTGGGATGGCAGGTCGCGCAATCATTGCCGTGAACCGCCGGCAGATCGGTATTGTGACAGATGGTACAGGTGACGGTCACATCGAAATGAGGCGTGCCGTTGGTCCAGCCGGCATCATCATGCTCAAAATCGGCAAAAATGAGCACCGGTCCGCTGCCGGGCGCC
>JARRKW010000200.1:0-3863 GCA_037387645.1 Desulfuromonadaceae bacterium | reverse complement strand
CCCCCCCAGTCGGTCGGGACCAGGGGCAAAGAGCGGCCGTTGAATTCCACTCGGGCCTGAACCGGACCCTTGTCGTGCCAGCGCACCAGAACCGGCTTTCCCGGCACCAGTTGCCTCGGCTCGACCTCCAGCGTGCCGGCCCAGACCGCCCCGGAATACAGCAGCAGGAACAATCCCCAGCAGAGTCTCAAGATTCCAGCTCCTCGATGCGCGCCTTGGCCCGTCCGGCCTGAAAACGCAGCTGAACCGTCTGCCCGAGGCGAAGGCTGGTGGCCTCCCGGATCACCCGACCGGTCGCTTCATCCTGCACGATGGCGTAACCCCGCGCCAGGGTTTGCAGGGGAGACAAACTGTTGAGCCGATCCGCACCAGCGGTTAGCCGCAACCGCCGTTCCCGCAATTGGCGTCCCATGGCCAACCCCAACCGACCCTTCAGCTCGGCCAGCCGCCGCTGTTGCGCCTCCCGGCGCTGACGGGGAGAGCGCAGACGGCGTTCCAGCCCGGTCAGCCGCTCCCGCCAGAGATCCAGCCGCCGCTGCATTTGCGTGGCCAAGCGCTGCCGCAGATGATCCAGATGCCCTTCCTGCTCCAAGCGACTCTTCGCCACCAGCTCGGCGGCGGCGCTGGGCGTCGGCGCCCGCAGGTCGGCCACAAAATCGGCAACGGTATAATCGACCTCATGCCCGACCGCCGAAATCACCGGAATGGCCGACGCGGCCAACGCCCGCGCCACCGTTTCCTCGTTAAAGGCCCAGAGATCTTCCAGCGATCCCCCACCGCGCCCGACGATGAGAACGTCCGCTTCCCCCTGTTGATTCAACCCGGCGACGGCGGCGGCAATTTCCTCCGCCGCCCCTTCCCCCTGCACCCGCACCGGGCAGAGCAGAACCCTCACTCCGGCCCCTCTCCGCCTGAGCACATTGAGGATGTCGTGAATGGCCGCCCCGGTTTTCGAGGTGACCACGCCGATGGTCCGGGGATAGGCCGGCAATGGCCGTTTGCGTTCGACGGCAAACAGCCCTTCGGCGGCCAGACGACTCTTCAACTGCTCGAAGGCGACCTGTAAACTCCCCACCCCTTGGGGTTCCAGGGAATCAACGATCAACTGCAACTCGCCCCGCTGCGCATAAAGACTGACCCTGCCCCGACAAATCACCTGCATCCCGGGGGTCAAGGCAAAACCCAGCAACCGGAACTGGGCGCGGAACATCACCGCCCGCAACTGGGCGTCGGGATCTTTTAACGTAAAGTAGCAATGACCGGAAACGGGGGTCGAAAGATTGGACAGTTCCCCGGCCACCAGCACCTGCACAAAATTGTCTTCAACCAGCTCGCGCAACAGGGCATTCAGCCGGGAAACCGTTAATATGGACGGCGCTTCAGACATGGACATCTCGGGGGTTTAAGGTTGACAATTCCGGGCAATTCCCTCTATATAGGCGTTGCCAAAGACCAAGGAAGGAGCCGTCATGTCCCGGCCATATGTTGTTACCATTTCCAGTGAAAAAGGAGGGGTTGGCAAAACCACCCTGGCAACCAACCTGGCGATCTACCTCAAGGCCATCAAGGAGGATCTGCCGGTCACCCTCTTCAGCTTCGACAATCATTTTTCGGTCGATCGCATGTTCCGCCTCGGACGACAGACGCCGCAGGGGAGCGTGCTCAAAATGCTGACCCAGAAAACCCTGAACAACTTTGTTGAGTTGGGCGAATACGGGGTGCAATTCATCCCCTCGAGCAGTGAGCTCTGGAGCATTCGCGATCAAATCCGCTCCCCCGAATGGTTGGCGCAGATCCTGGCGGAAGCCGACCTCCCCGGCATCCTCATCATCGATACCCGGCCGGATCTCGACACCTTTACCCAGAACGCGCTGTTCGCCGCCGATCGCGTGGTGGTGCCGGTCAAGGATGCTCCTTCCCTGGAAAACTGCAAACATCTCTACGACTTTTTCGACCGCCAGGGCTTGCCCCGGCGAACCATTCGGATCCTGCCCTGCCTGGTCGATCAGCGGATTCATTTCGACGGCCCGTTTCGGGACCCCTATCAACTGCTCAAGGCCTACGCCATCAATCGCGGTTACCGTTGTCTCGAAGGCTATATTGCCAAAAGCCCCAAAGTCGAATCCCTCAACACCAACCCCCAGGGGAAGATCTATCCGGTCATCACCCATGGCCGCGGCACCGATGTTCATGTGCAATTCTCCCATCTGGCCCGCCAGCTTTACCTGGAAACCCTGGAACAGAATCCCCTGCGCCTGGACCAGGTCGCCGAAGAGATGGACCGGCGCCACAGTGCCCAGGCGGCCTCCTTCAGTGATCGCCGGGCGAAGCTGCATCCCGACTGCCTGCTCTGCGGCACCCCCCTGGTCTCTGCCGCTGCCATCGAACCGGTGGGATATTATTGTGAAAACGCCGACGCCTCGGCAACCGGATTCCTGGAGGATAACTGTTTTTCCGACCTGGCCTTTCCCTATATTTACCGCTCCCACCGGCAGTTGGAAGCCCAGGATCCGCTCCGCGGCCTGTTTCGCGAATCGGCCCAGCGCTCCTATTTCGTCCTGCGGCGGGCCCCCCACACCCGCAGTCATTTCCAACAGCAGCTTTCCTTCTACCGCTTTGACGAGGAGGGCCTGGAAGTGGCGCAGAAGATCATCGACCTGCCGAACCTGAACGATCCCAAAGAACGGACCGACCTGCCGCTGCTCGGCCCACTGCTGAAGAATATGCGCCTGCTTGGCGACGACAACCGCCTGCAGGATGGCCACGTGCTGATCCGTCGCGTCAGTTCGGATTTTCCCGAGGGGCTGCTTTACGATGAGCAGTATCGGGGTTTTCGCCGGATCGCCGAGAAAATCACCGCCCAGTTGCCTAGCGAAGGGTAACCAGCTGGGAAGCAAACACCACCTGCACCCCCTGGGACCGAATATAATCGGCTTCCCGTTGCAACGCTTTCAAAGTTTGCGGATAGGGGTGGCAAATACCCACCGCCTGGCCATGTCTGAGAGCCAGGCGCACCAGTCTATGCAGTTCCCGGGCGATACTATCGACCTGCTGCACGTTATCCAGAAAAACATCCCGGCTGGCCGTCGGCACCCCGGTTGCCCTGGCGATTTCGACCGCCAGGGAGCGACTGCTGGTGCGACTGTCCACGAAAAACATCCCGGCGTCCCGCAACTCCTGCATGACCAGACTCATCTGCTGGCGATCTTCGGTAAAGGCCGAGCCCATGTGGTTATTCCCCCCCACGGCGTAAGGAACCCGTCGGCGGAAGCTTATCAGCCGGCGCCGGATTTCCGCCGCCGACAGACGAACCAGCAGGGCATCCTCTCCCGGATTTATGGCCGGATAGCCCTTCGGTTCCATGGGAATGTGAATCAGCACCTCACGCCCCTGCTCATGGGCCAGGGTCGCCACTTCAAAAGCCCTTTCATTGGTGGGAATAATGGCAAAGGTCACCGGCAAATCGATGGCCAACACCCGCCGGGCCGTGGTCATATCCTGACCGAGGTCATCCATGATGATGGCCAGCTTCCCCTTTTCCACCGGGGTTACGACCGGACCGCCCAACGCCGCGGGTCCGGGCTGTTCCGGCGCCGGCGGAGAAAACCGCAGCGAATACACCACCTGGCCGTTCAGATAGACCAACAGGGAGGAGGGGCGGATTTCGGTATCGATGGCCACCGCCGGAAGCCGCCCCCGCAACCGCTCCGTCAACCGGTGTAAAACTTCGGGCGGAGGAAATTCATTGGCCACATCAAAAACCGTAATGCCGTTTTGCTGCCGCTGCTGGATCTGCGCCAGGGAAACGCCGCTGCGCAACAGGGCGCTCTCCAGTTCGACCCGCAGATCCTCCAGTCCCGCTG
>JARRKW010000199.1:0-3864 GCA_037387645.1 Desulfuromonadaceae bacterium | reverse complement strand
GGGACAGAAGGCGCGCACATTACCGAGCAACTTCACCTCGAAGCCGCCCTTGATTTCCTTCTCCACGGTTCCCTCGACCGGGATTCCGCTGTGCCAGGCCTGTTCGAGCTGGGCATTGCCCGTGCCGCCACCGAGGCGGGTGGTGAAGCGTAATTCGCCTCCGGCGCGCGACAGAAAATAGGCGGTAATGACATCCCCGGCAGCGACCGACAGATTGCCCTCAGCATCGAGCAGTTCCTTGATATCCAGCACGCCTTCACCCTTCTGGCCGACATCGAGGAAAATCCACTCCTTGGTCACCTGCAGGACGGTCGCATCGATCTGCTGTCCCGGTTCCAACCTGGCATTCGTCACCAAGCTCTGCTCCAACATCTCGGCAAAACTTTCCTCGCCGAATTCTTCCATTTCGTCCTTTTCATCCACCATGATCCAACGTCCTTTTGAGAAGATTTGCAGCCGGAGCCCCCACGCCCCACCGGATTTCGATGCCGAATTGTACCCGCCTTTTCCCTTTGCGGCAAACAGTTACTGCAGCCGTAGAAACAGGACTATCTTGCGCAGAAAAACGCTTAAATTATACTTAACACATACAGTGGGAAAAATGTTCACCTTATCGATTTCGGAGGACACCATGACCAGTCCGGAGAAAACACGAGATATCGTCACCACCATCATTAAAGAATGCCACAACAGCAAAGCAATCGCGGAAACCCTCTTCAACGCCATTGCCAACAAAAAACAGAGAACCCTGCGTATTGCCAATCAGGAAATTACCATCACCGAGGCCGAGGCGGGAGAGTTTGTCGAACGTTTCAGCGCCGAGGTCGAACCGACCCTATGGGAATCGAAACGTCGCAAAAACTGACTGAAACCAGCAACCAGCGACAACGCCAGACAAGCTCGGCAAAACATTGCCCGCATAACACGAATCCGGGCACGCCAACACGTGCCCGGAAAAAATCTTTCGTTTATCGAACCCGCCAGATTATCCGTTATCAGGGATTTTCCGATTCCTCGTATTTGCGCCAACTGGCATCGGGGTCGAAGGTGGTCATGGCCGCCGCCATCTTGCCGGTATCTTCTCCCAGGTCTTTTTCATAGATCACTCCGGCTTGATTGACCATGAAGGTCATGATTCCGGACACCCCATACTTGGCGGGATAGGCAACCAGGGCAAAACCAAGCACCATCTTCCCCTCAATTACATAAGCAAAGGCCCCACCATCGGCATGTCGTCCCTGCGCGGTGAGAATTTTAAAGTAGTAGCCATGAAAAGGTTCCGGATCCTCCTGATCCAGACCATTGGCATATCCTTCCCGGGTGGCCCGGGCAATCAGCGGCCCCAAAGGACTTTCCCCTTCCCCCGGCGCCACTTCCCAATAAAGACCGTCCTGTTGTCCCTCGCTGCTGACAAATTTCCGGGCGAACTCCGACCCACCGGGATGTTTCATGCAGGCGAATTCGCGTTGGGCATCGGTGTAGACCTGCATCACCTCGATGGTGTGCAGCTCGTTTTTGCCGATGCGGCGATTGAGAATTTCCTCTTTGCCCGCCGCGGTATCGAAAAACCATTGTCCCCCCTGCCTGACGATGGGAAGGGGAAAAGGGTAGGCGCTTTCACCGACGCTGAGCACCACGTGGGCATCCGTCAACGTTTCCAAACTGTTTTTTGTCTCATAGGCACGCAAAAATCGCGCTCTCCCATTTCGGTCCGCAACCGGATCCCCGGAAAAGATCAGGGCTTCCGCCTCTTGTCCCAAAATATGGAGCAATTCCGGCTCATCATCACTCTTCACCGCGGCAATGAGAGCGGTCGCCGCCTGTTGCGGCGAAGCAAATTGTGCCGGTCCCGCCGGTTCGGCCATGGCCGAACCGGCCAGAAACAGGCTCACAAGAACCGACAGCACGACGGTCAATCTGGGCAAACCACAGCTGACATCTTGAATTTTCATACTCCGGGTTCCTTTAATAGGAATGGACGTTTGCTTCTCTGTTCAATGTCGGTAGCGTCCGCGGTCTTCATGCTCCCGCTCTGAACGGATTCCGCCAACTTTTCCGGATGACTTGTCCCGGCGACTGCCTCGACCCCGTTCACTGGATAAACGTTCCTGCCTACCTTCATCCACCCGATTAAATATGTTATATGATTGCCTGTCATTCCTGGCGGCGGCTTCCAGGGCTTGCTTCCGAACGGTGGCTTCGGGTCGAATCCGCGCCGGAATTGTCGGCTTGCTGCGGTTCCGCTTTAAATCAGCGGTTCCGATCCGGGTCTGGTCCCGCGCCTCCGCTTTGATCCGGCTTTGCTTTTTCTTGGCCGATTCCGAAGGAGAGCGCTCCCCTTCACTACGATTGCTTAAGCGCCGATCCGGCTCGGGGCGTTTTGGTGACGCCAATTTGTTTCGGTCGGAACGATCAGAATCAACCGGATACCGGTAGCGATCCGAGTTCAACTGCCGCTCCCAATCGTGCCCATCGGGGAAGCCGCGCGTACCCCGTTTAATCTGGCTGCTTCGGTAGGGGGTCTGGCCGAATCTTCCGGCCGTGACCTTGTCCCGATAGGCAACCCCCCGCCGATGTTCCGGCAGATGCTGCCAATGCGCGCTCTTTTTGTGCCAACGGTCGGATCCGACATAGCGGGGTCGCTTGTGGGCATCGATATATACCCTATGTTGATGCCAATCAAAATGACTCCAACTGCCGAAGGAAAAACTGAGATAAAAACCGGGCCAATAGGAAATCCCGAAACCGATGTTTACCGTAGCGGGTCCCCAGTAATAGGGAGGATAATGAGGATACCACCAGGTACCATAGACCACATAGGGGTCATAATAAGGCACATAAATGATTCGTGGATCGGCCGGCTCAATGATGATGGTGTCGCGTTCCACAATAACCTTTTGCTTGTCGGTCGTGGTGAGATTGCTTTGGGCATAGGCCTTGGTCCGTAGTTCCTGGACCATATCCATAACCCGATCCTCCTGAGCAAGAAAGGCGTTGCCCAAATTGGTGGTTTCGCCAATCCGCTCGCTCATCAAGGCCAGGATAGCGGGAAAATGACAGAGAGCTTTAACGCTGGGGTCCCAGTTTTCCCTCAGAAGAGCTGCATCCAGCACGTCCCCCGTCAACTGCGGCTGATTTTTCAGCCAGCGGTCAGCCTCGATCACTTCGATGGGATAGGTCGAGGCCATCAGCACCTGGGAAAGCAGGGCATCCGGATAGAGTGCGATGGGGGCCAACATCTGGGCCAGCTCCTCCTGGCTGTAGGCTTCAAACGAATCGATATAGTCACTACTGCCTTGGGCCTGAGTCGGTTGCGGATACAAAAACAGACAAAAAACCAGGAACAGAAGAACAGTACTGGCAAGATGGATTAAATTCGTTGCCTTCATAACGAGCTCCTTCGTCTTTGGCAATTCCCCTTGGATTGGCCGACGGCCGAATCCTCTGACGGTCTTGCTACAAGTCTAATCACCAACTACGCAGGAAATATGGAAGAAATGTGAAAATCGCCGAGGAGCGACAACCGCTCCCAAGCAACAGGCCCTCTGTCTGAAGTCTACACCTTTTTACGGAAAAGATGTTTCCCGTCCCTGCTTTTCGCGTTTGCAATCGCCATAATTCAGCCAACCAAATTCTGAATAAAAAAACCGCCCAACCCTTTGGCACGGGATGAACGGTAAAGATGACATGGGAGGTTCCCGGAAACCCTTGGTTTCCGGAAGGTTTGTTGAATTAGCGCACCGTCCTCATCCTTCTGCGGGGTTATCGGCGGCGGGGTTGGTTTTCAGGCGATAGGCGCGTTCGGCCATAAATTCCAGGCCCATGAGGATCAGTCCGCTGAGCAGCACGGCGATCAGGTTTTCC
>JARRKW010000198.1:0-4204 GCA_037387645.1 Desulfuromonadaceae bacterium | reverse complement strand
CGCCTGTCTGTTGTCATTGCCAACGCCCGGATCAGCTCTTGCCTTTGAGGTTCTGAGGATTTGCTTCACGGGTGAAAATGCCTTTGATCAGACCGCTGAAAAGCAGGACGCCGGGAATGATCTGCAGCAGGATGATGGCGGCGAAAAATCCCAGGAACAGCTTGGTCATCAGGCTGCTCTCCTTGATAACGGCCAGATCACTGGTGGCGTACAGGGTGCCGCAAATGACCAGAATCAGTAGCCCTACACTGAAGATTTTGGTTTTCATAAAAACTCCTTTTGAATTGAAAAATTTGGAGGATATCCTTTTCCAGATTCCTCACACGCATAGGTATTACAACATTGGTGCCACAACATGAATCCCAGCTAAATAAAATTTTTTCCTTAACAATCAATAAGTTACAAACGTAGCGCATTTTTTATCGGATAAGTTTTCCTCCTGTAGAAGAGGAAAGTTCTTGTCGCACAGGAATTGTCTTACGAGACAGGAAAACAACGAAATGGAAGCACGCGGGAGTGAAAAAAACCAGCGGGGTTGAAATCGATTCCGAACGGAAACACCTCAACCCGTACGGTCTGTCGGCAGGCAAGGGTCACATACGGCAATCTTCCGATGACACAAATACCGAACCCAAAGGTTGCATATTGAAACAGATCTAGTAAAGTCGTACTATGTCCTGACAGGCAATTGAGAAACCACCCTTGGAATTTCTCAACAGCCTGCCAAATGAAAACCAATAGCCTTCCAGGGCATTAAAAATGACTAATGGCGATCTGGCATTTCATATCAACAAAGGGCGCACCGCCCTTGACCAGGGAAATACCCTGGTGGCCATGATGCATTTGGAAAGCGCGGCCCGGATCAGCCGGACCCCAACGGTTCTCTCCTGCCTCGGTTTCTGCATCGCTCAGGAAAAAAAGCAACTGCAAAAAGCTGCGGCCATGTGCCTTGATGCCATTAAAGAAGAACCGAATGTCCCCTTGCACTATCTCAACCTGGCCCGGATCCAGAATCTTTCCGGACATCGCCTCAAAGCCATCAGAGTTCTGCAACGGGGGCTCAAATATCCGGGAAACCAACAGATTGTCGCCGAACTGAAACGCCTGGGGATTCGCAAACCGCTTCTTTTCCAACAGTTTGGGCGCAACCATCCGCTGAATAAATATACCGGGCTACTCCTTACCCGGCTGGGACTGCGCTGACTCAACCCCGCCCCACCAACCAACGATCGGTTACTCCCCATGAAACCGACGTGTGTTCGCCCGACCAGCCCAGCTACCGAACAAGACCGGCGGCATGCATGCCATACGATGCAATACAACCACACCAGTCTATCCGTCTATAGATTCACAACCTCCCTCAGCCCACTCCCAGATTTCACCATACCGCTTCATTAATATCCAATAAGTAGTTGTTATAAAATAAAAATTACTTGACTGCGGATCAATTTAATCCTACGGTATGCAATCGTATACGGCTTATTCATCCCCAGCAAAAAGGAGACAAATCATGAGAAAACTGCTCATCACCACTTTTCTGGTAATCTTTGCGGCTACGGCCGCCATGGCTGCCGACTCGGTCGTTTTCGAAGCCAAAAACGGCAACGTCACTTTCGACCACAAAGCTCACGGTGAAAAACTCGGCTGCGACGTCTGTCACGAAGGCACTCCCGCCAAAATTGAAGTGAATAAGGACGTAGCCCATAAGGCCGCCTGCAAAGACTGCCATAAAGAAAAAAACGGTCCCACCAAATGTGGTGATTGCCACAAAAAATAACTTCCAACAACCTGGCGAAAAGAAGCCGACCCCGTTCTTCCGTACGGGGTCGGCTTTTTCGCCATAAAACCGGCATTTCTCTTGCAAAATGACAGGTATATTTATAATGCCCGGCCCAAAGAAAAGGCCGTAGTTGATTTGTTTTGCACCCTATGGACGGGGAAATGCCCCTTCTCTTCGGTCTTCTGAAACCCCGCCGAAAAACCGGATTCTATAGCCAAAAGCCGTGATTTGGCCAACGCATCACGGCTCCTGACCCAGGGCAAAGGAGTATTTCATGAAGCAAAGTTATAATTTCCACTCAGCACGATTCGGTATTATCGCCGTCAAACTAGGCTATATCACTCCGACCCAACTGCGTCAGGCCATGATCATGCAACTCGATGACGACATGGGTGGCCAACCACACCGGATGCTGGGAACGATTCTGCACGATTTGGGCTGGATGACCCCTAAACAGATCGAAAAGGTATTGGAAAAAACCTATGGCTGCTATGGTTACGAGAACAAATAACTGAGCCGACCCAATCCAACCCCATACCATTACCAACAGACGCTACAGTTTCTCTTTTTCGCGAACTCCTCCCGCTCTCGACACCGCTCGCGCCGTTCCCGTCCCCGGTATCCCGGAGAACAATGGTCCCTTACCGCATCGCGGGCAATATCAACCCAACCGGAAAGCCGTCTGAAATGGGTGATTTTTTTCAACTTGATCAGCCGTCCCAGCAACGCCGAGGGAACCTTCCGAAAACTGCCATCTTCAAACCTGACCAGAATCATACCCCCACCTCCGTCGTAAAAATCATGCCCAATGCCATAAATGTTAAAACAGCGCCTTGAAAAGACAAGCGAATCGATGCTTTTTTCCTTCCGGCCCCATGGCCTTCATGTCATTCTTGAAGGCGCCCGCCACAAAAACCGCCTCCGATCCAACATTTGACGCCTGCGCGACACCGCCTCACGGCACAATCAAATATGGACGGGACGCCTCAGATCGCGTACTCTATTTATCATCACCATCCCGCTGCCATCCTTCTTGAGGAGCATGCCAATGCCGAAAAAGGTGATTCGAACCCATCCAGGAAAAATCGGCGCCGCCCCCGGCAGTCTGATTCATGTGGGAGAGCAAAAAGTTCATTCGGCCCAAATCACTCTGACCGAATACAACGCCGAACAGCTGCGGGAAAAATCCATTTCTACAATCACTGCGGTGGAACACAACAAAGCGGACCGGCTGGTCCGCTGGGTCAATATGGACGGCATCCACCAGGTAAATCTGCTGGAATCATGCGGTACCCATTTCAACCTGCACTCACTGGTGCTGGAAGACATCCTGAATACCGGACATCGTCCCAAGTTCGAAGAGCATGACGACTACCTCTTTCTGGTATTAAAAATGTTGTTCCTGCCCGAAGCCGGTTCCGAGGTACAAACCGAACAGATCAGCCTGATTGTCAAGGAGAATCTGGTTCTGTCCTTTCAGGAACGGAGCGGAGACGTCTTCGACGGAGTCAGAGAACGGATTCGCAATAATCGAGGGCGGATTCGTAAGCGAGGCGCGGATTATCTGGCTTACGCCTTGCTCGATTCCGTGATCGACAATTACTTCGTGATTCTGGAAAAGATCGGTGAAGAAATAGAAGGACTCCAGGAAGAACTGATCTTCGCGCCAACCCCGACCACCTTGCAAAAAATACACAATCTTAAGCGGGAAATGATTTTGTTGCGCAAATCAGTCTGGCCGCTGCGGGAACTCATCAGCGGCATGCAACGTTGCGAATCAACACTGATTGCGCGAGAAAACGAAATCTTCTTTAAAGACATCTATGATCACACCATCCAGGTCATTGATACGGTGGAAACCTTTCGTGACATCCTTTCGGGCATGCTCGATCTGTATCTGTCCAGCATCAGCAATCGCATGAACGAAATCATGAAGGTTCTGACCATCATGGGCGACATCGGTGCCGGTTCCCATGGCGATGCCGATGTCGGCCGCGGCCAGCGCCGGCGCGTCGTTGATGCCGTCGCCGGCCATCGCCACCACATGCCCTTGCTGCTGGAGCCTGGCAATGGCCGCGATAGCGCATGCTGTTCAACAGCGAAGCGGCGGTATTAACAGCTAAATCTCAAAAACGATTTCCCCAACGCGCGTCCCGGGCGGCCACGAGTGCTACCTTACGCTGATCGGTCCTATCAGCTTGACGGCCCCAAACGACGCCATTCCAAATCGGCAGTCGCCCTCTTCTCTCTGCGTCCCCCTATCTTATTTCCCCACGGACTAGAAGTTACTAATTATTGCGGTATTCTAGTAGTGTCGGAAATGAATACCAGGCTGCTCCATGGTTCGTCCCTGCAACAAGGGCGAACTGGGCAAGGGCTTTTCCTCCTGGCCTGAGAACACCCCGGATAAAACCTCCCCTGACC
>JARRKW010000197.1:0-3890 GCA_037387645.1 Desulfuromonadaceae bacterium | reverse complement strand
ATTAGGACATTATGACTGCCAGCCGCAGCCACTTCCAGGGCGCGTTTGACGTGTTCCTGCCCCCGCACCTCGGCAAAATCCTCGGCGCTGACCGCGCACTGCCGAAACAGGCCGGGCACATCCAGGGTGCAGGGTTCCAGGTGATTATGGCCGGCGAGAAAATCGACCACTTCGCCCAGATCGCGCACCCCGTAAACGGGGAGGGCTTCGACAATGGCCCCTTCGCAAGCGTTTTCCGCCGGCAGGATCAGGCCGGCCACATCCCAGCTGCGGGCGGCCAGGGCCACCGGCAACACCCCCCGTACCGGCCTGACCTGGCCATCGAGGGAGAGTTCTCCCATCAGGATATAGCGGCCGCTCCGTCCCGGTTTGAGGGCGCCGGTGGCTTTGAGCAGGCCGACGGCCATGGGCAGATCGAAGGCGGTGCCGTCCTTCTTGATGTCGGCAGGCGCCAGGTTGATGGTGATGCGCCGCACCGGAAATTCATAGCCGGAATTCTTGATGGCCGCTTTGACCCGGTCCTTGCTTTCCCGCACCGCCCCTTCCGGCAGTCCCACCGTGGCAAACTGGGGCAGGCCCTGCACCACATCCACCTCGACCTCCACGGGATAGGCGTCGATTCCGATGAGCGCTCCCGACAGCACCTTGGCCAGCATAGTTCCCTCCTCGGCATGAAATTAAATCCAACTAACCATAACAGAAAACCCCGGTCTCTCAAGAGGGAAAGGCCGGGGCAGAGGAACCAATGACGGAGTCATAGGGGCAGTTATCAAGGTGAGACCGGCTTCTCCAGCAGATCGATGGCTTCCCCCAGTTCCTCCAGGCGTTTTTCCAGCACCGCCCGTGCATCCTGCAGGCCGCGGTTGTAGAAGCAGGCGCCCATCTCGCGGGTAAGGAAATCGAGCAGGAATTCGGCCTCGAAGCGTCCCAATTCCCGGTCCAGCTCTTCGGCAAAGTATTTTTGCAGCTTGGCTACCAGCAGCGCCGTTTCCTCGGCGCTGAAGCGAATATCACCACTCATTGCCATCGTCTCCAATTTAGTTACAGGCTGGCGCCGTCAAAATGCTTAACCGGCAGAGAGTCCAGGTCGACCCCGTCGAGACAGCGCACGTTGACGGCGGTGATCTCGTTTCCCTGGGGATCGATCCCCTCGCCGAAGGGGGCGATGCCGCAGATGGGACAGAAATGATGCGCAATGCGTTCGGCGCCGAACCGGTAGGTGGCCAGCTTTTGTCGATCGCTCAATAGAGTGAACTGGGGCCGGGGCACGAACCACAGCTTGGCGCCTTTGCGCCGGCAGATGGAACAGTTGCACTCGATGACCCGCTGCAAATCACCACTGACTTCAAAGCGGATGCCGCCGCAATGGCAGCTTCCCTGGTAACGTTTCATGGTCTTTTCCTTTCTCCAGAGGGTTTTTTCCGGCGACTTGCCTTGGCCCGGGGGTTGTAATCGAGACAGAGCTGCAGCCAGTGCTGCAAATCCTCGTCGTCGTCGATCCCTTCCGGTTCGATGAAGAGGAAGCCTTTCATGGGACGGCCGGTGAAATCCATCTCCCGGGCGCCGGTTCGGGTCAGGGCCTGGTCATACAGGGCCGGATCGATGCGGGCCATGAGACTTTCTCCGACGATGCCGGCGCACATCTTGTCCTGGACCATGAAGCAAAGCCCGCCCATCATCTTCTTCTCAACGGCCGTCACATGTCGGTCGGCCAGCAGCTGTCGGATGCGGTCGGCCAGGTATTCATCGTAGGCCATGGGTTCCTCCCTGAGGGAACGCGGCTGGAAAGTTTTATTGCTTGCAAATTGCAAGTTGTCACTACTATAACCAATCGCTTTCAAAATGCAAGTGAATCGACTATACTTTTTTCATGACTGACTCTCCAAGCCAACGTCGCTCCGCCTGCCCGGTCAGTGTTTCCCTGGAACTGCTGGGTGACCGCTGGACCCTGCTGGTGCTGCGCGATCTGATTTTTTTGCGCAAGCGGCATTTCCGCGACTTTCTCGAATCGCCGGAACGCATCGCCACCAATATTCTTTCCAGCCGCCTGCGCAACCTGGAGCAGGCCGCCATTGTCACCCGCCGTCCCGATCCGGACAATGCCCGTCAGGTGATTTATGAGCTGACCGCAAAGGGACTCGATCTGATCCCGTTGCTGCTGGAGTTGATTCTCTGGGGCAGCCGTTACGAACCGGGGACCCAGGCCCCGCCGGAACTGGTTAAGCGGGCCCGGGAGGATCGGGATGGGCTGATTGCCGAGTTGCGCGCGGCCTTTCTCGCTGGGGGTGACGGTTAGCTCCGGTGGGAAGCATCCAGCCTATGAAAAAAATAACAGCGCTTACGTTTTTTTGTATCCTTTTCCAGGGGAAGTCGTCTGTAACAGTATCAACCTAAATAAAGGAGGTTTTCGATGCTGACAGACAAACAACAGAAGAAGTTCAACGAATTCTACAGCGCGGCCCGGAACAACGACATTCTGCAACCCAAAACAACCTTTCTGCTGCATCTGGCCGCGGCCATGGCCGTCGGTTGCAGCCCCTGCATGGAACATTATCTTGAAGAGGCGGAAAAAGAGGGGGTTTCCCCGGAGGAAATCGGTGCCGTGCAGGCCGTGGTGATGGCGGTGTCGGCCGGGCGGGTGGGCGCCCAGTTGGGCGCCGTGGAAAAACGCCTGGAAGCCGGTGGGGGGTGCTGTGGCTGAAACCGGTGGAAAACGGTCGTCTGCGCTGCAGTTTGAAGCAGTGCACCGGGAGTTTCGCCCCCGCATCCGTCGTTACCTCCGGCATCTGGCCGGTGAAACCGAGGCCGATGACCTGACCCAGGAGGTTTTTATCAGGGTCGATGGGGCGCTGGACGGATTCCGGGGCGAAGCCGCCCTGTCGACCTGGATTTACCGCATCGCCACCAACGTGGCCCGGGATCACGCCCGCCGCCGGGGGCGCTGGATCGAAACGGATCCGGAAACGGTCGAAACCCTGCCCGATCCGGCCCAGGAAGGGGCGGATCGGGCCTATATCCGGCAGGAGATGCGGGCCTGCGTTCGGGATCTGGTCGAGCAACTGCCGGAGAATTACCGTGTGGTTCTGCTGCTGGCCGATTTTGAAGAACTCGCCAACGCCGATATTGCCGAGATCCTCGGTCTGACCCTGGAAACCGTGAAGATCCGCCTGCACCGAGCCCGCAGCAGTTTTCGGGAAATCCTGCGGCGGCGTTGCTATTTCTACCGGAATGAAAATAACGAGTTGAGTTGCGACCGAAAACCGAAGCCCTGACGTATTGGTAATATCGGGAGGCTGCCATGGATCAGACCCTCTGCCGTTGCGCCTGGGTCGGCGACAAACCGATCTACCGGGAGTATCATGACCGGGAATGGGGAACGCCGGTACATGACGACCGGTTGCTGTTCGAATTTATCACCCTGGAGGGCGCCCAGGCCGGGCTCTCCTGGTTGACGATTTTGAAAAAACGCGCCGGTTACCGTGCGGCCTTCGCCAATTTCGATCCGGAAACCGTCGCCCGTTTCGACCGCAACCGGGTGGAACAGCTGCTGGCCAACCCGGCCATTGTGCGTAACCGGCTGAAGATCGAGTCGACTCTCAGCACTGCCCGGGCCTTTTTGCGGATCCAGGAAGAGTTCGGCTCGTTTACCGCCTACCAATGGCGCTTCGTGGATGGCCGCCCGTGCAGAACGCCTGGCGCAGCCTTAAGGAGGTACCGGCCCGCAGCGACATCTCCGATGCCCTGAGCCGCGATCTGAAACAACGGGGTTTTCGCTTTGTCGGCAGTACCATCTGCTACGCCCACATGCAGGCGGTGGGCATGGTCAATGATCACACCACCGACTGCTTCCGCTGGCGCGAGCTGGGGGGTGGCGGGGAATAGCGGAGCCG
>JARRKW010000196.1:0-6642 GCA_037387645.1 Desulfuromonadaceae bacterium | reverse complement strand
CTCCCAAACATTTCGACCGCCAGCAGTGAAATAAGTGCCAAACATGGAAAATGAACCCATATCCCGCCCAAACGCAGACAGCCCCCTGACCTTTAATCGGCCAAGAGGCTGGATATATTCCCCCAATGGATCATAATCCGATGGCCCCTCCCAGATATTAGCAACGACATCAAACAATAGATCCTAGATTGATAAATCCATTGCGCACCAAAGTCAATGATTTTGTGCCGCTTTGGCCCAAAGGGAAATCCTCTCCCCTTGAGGAACCTGGCGCAAAGAAGAACGTAAAAACAGCAACGGGCACTCACGGAAAGTTCCGTAAGCGCCCGTTTTTATTTGGTGGAGCTGATGAGGATCGAACTCACGACCTACGCATTGCGAACGCGTCGCTCTCCCAGCTGAGCTACAGCCCCATTTGGTGAAAATACTTTAAGCAAGTCGCCTGAAATTGTCAAAGGCTAAAAGATATAGGGTTCGAGGGAAGCCTTCAGCGGCAGACGAATGGTGAAAAGCGTGCCGGAATTATTGCTGAAAAGATCAATGGTTCCGCGGTGCTGCAAAATGATGCGTTGGGAGATGCCAAGACCGAGGCCGGTGCCCTTGTCCTTGGTGGTAAAGAAGGGGGTGAAGATTTTCTTTTGCACCTCCGCGGGAATGCCGCAGCCGGTATCCTGGACTCCAATGGCGATGGCGGAATCGCCGTGTAACAGATCGGGTTTGGAGCGCAGGGTCAGGGTTCCGCCCGCGCTCATGGAATGCCGGGCATTATCGACCAGGTTGATAAGAACCTGCAGCATTTTTTGCTCGTCCCCCTGAAAGGAGGGCAGACCGGGGGCAAGATCGACGACCACCTCAATACGGGCTTTTTTCAACGCATCTCCAGACAGAACCAGAACCTGATCGAACAAGGCCTCCATATGGCATTCGCCGAAACAGAGTAGTTGTTTTTTGGAAAACGCCAGGATCTCGGAAAGAATTTTCTCCATGCGCCGGGATTCCCGGGCGATAATTTCACAGTACTGTCCTTCTTTACTGTTCGGTTCGATCTGCCGGTGGAGGCGCTGGGCAAAACCGCCGATGGTGACCAGTGGGGTTTTCAATTCGTGGGCGATGGAGGCGGCCAGCTCCCCAAGGGCCGCCATTTTTTCCCCCTGTGCGAGCTGCTCCCTGGACTCGCTCAGATCGCGATTGACCGATTCCAGGCGTTGTATCAGCAGTGAATTTTCCATGGCGCTGCTGGCCTGATGGGCGAACAGTTCGAGAAAGCGCAACCGATCCAAACCAATGGCCCGCTTGGTGACAAAGTTGTCCATGACCAGCACCCCCAGGGTGCGGTTTTTCCCCCGCAGGGGGGCGCAAGCATAGGGCCCCAGCTGCAATTCCTCGGCGAAGGCGGCGCCGGCGGGCGGCTCGGCGGAAGGTTGCGTGACAAAGATCACCTGTCCGTCCCTGACCGCACGAGCCAGGGCATTATCATCCGTGTTCAGGGGCAGCCGCTGGCGCATGACCTGCTGACAGAACGGCATCATCCGCTGGGCTTCCCGGCCCTCCCGAGTAACCGCCGGGTTTTCCAGTAAATTCCGATCCGTTATCGAATACAAAAGCAGCGCGGCGCTGTCCTGGCTGACCCCCAGCATGCCCTGCAGAACGCCACTGCGCTCGTTGATGGTAAAGAGCATGGCGCGTTCAAACCCCCCGCCGTCCGGCACCGTAGCCACCGAAAGAATCAGATGGATGAGCTCATCCAGGTTCAGGGTGCTGTGAATGGCCCGAAAACAGTGATAAAGGAGGGAGAGTTCCCGTAATTTCAAATCATTTTCGGCGGAAAGACTTTCCAGCCGTTCCAGGGTGGAAACCCGTTCCATGGCATGGGCGATCTGCGAACCGACGCTGGTGTAGAATTCCGTGGTCATTCCCCTGTTCGCAAAGGGGCTGTCCGCCATCTCCTGGTGAAAAAACAGGGTCAGGGTTCCCAGCATCCGATATTGAAAAAACAGGGGCACCACAACCATCTGCGTGGGCATACCATCTTCGTACTGCTCGGAGTCGATAAAGTCGGAGAGATACAGGGGGGTGGGCTGAAACAACGCCCTGGGCGCATGCTGTTCTTCCAGGTGGTGCAGCAGGGCGCGGTGTTTGCGAAAAGGGGAGCTCAACCGCAAATGGCTGCCGCCCATAACGGTGCCGCCGATAAGCGGCCGCAAAATGACGCAGGCCGCCCGCGAATGGCGATGAATACTCTTGGCTGCGGTGGAAAGCAATTCCTTGAAATGATGCGCTTGCGTCAGCTGGCGACCAAGGTCCGAAAGAAAAGCCAGCTGCTCCATGCGCCAGGCTTCCTCGGCATGGATGGCCAGATTGCGGGAGAGAAAGGCCAGCTCGCCGCCGATGGCGGCAAGACATTCGAGTTCACGGGGAGAAAAGGAATCGGTTCCGGGACCGGAGATAGTCAGAATGCCGTAGGGTTGGCTACAACAACAGACCGGGATATAAAGGGTGTTGTCATAACAGCTGAGCTGTTCGCTCTGCAGGATCCGGCCTTCAAAGGTGCCTTCCCTGGGGCAATGGCACGGAATCAAAAGATCCTCGCCGGAAGAGGAAATTTTCCGGTCGAAATGGTCACCTTCATGGGCAAGAAGCAGGAGTTCCCCCGTCTTATCCGGGAAAAACCGCACCAGCAATCGGAGAATATCCTTCAGCCCCCGGGGATGATCGCGAACGACACAGTTGGCAATCCGAACGATCTTACTGTTCGGTTTTACAGTCGATGCAGAGAGTAGTTACTGGGCGAGCCCGAAGCCTGGCCTGACCGATTTCTTCACCACAACTTTCACAAATGCCGAATTCACATTGTCAATGCGCTCAAGAGCCTCGCGGATTTTCATGATAAGCTTGCGTTCGCGGTCACGGATACGCAATTCGAAATTACGGTCCGACTCCAGAGAAGCACGGTCGGTGGGATCAGGAAAATTGGTTTTTTCGTCGGTCATCTCCAGCACGGTTTTATCGGCTTCCTTCAACAAACTATCGATCTGTGATTGTAAAAGTTGCCGAAATTCCTCGAGGTCTTCCTTGATCATGCGAAGCTCCCTTAAAAATTGTATAATTCGAGGATTTTAGAGTAATTTGTCGATCAAGTCAACAAAGATAGGGCATTACAGCGCGCCGGGCTACCCCTTTCCATGAAACTGGATATAGAGGATGAAGGCCAGCAGCAGCACGGCCAGCCAGCAGGTGACGATGTCGGTGGTCTTGACCGGGGGATCCTTGGCCATGGCCTGGGTTTCAGGGCTGATGGACCCGGCCGGAACCCGATCGAGCAGGGTGCGGACCAGTTTCGGAAACTCGGCATAGGCGTTGGACAGAATGAGAAATTCGTCATGGACGCAAAGGGTTAAAAAGACCCGCTTGCGAACCATGACGGTTTCCAGGGCGGTCATGGCGGCAAAGGAAAGATGTTTCTGTCGCAGGCATTTGAAGACCGTTATGCCCTCATCGTCGATGACCGCCCGCCGGCAAACGCTTTCAATGAAAAAACCGATTATCGGCAGAATCATGAAGGTGAAAATGATCGCCTTGGCTATGGGCTGTCCCTGCACCAGGCTGGTCACCAGCAGCGCCAGGGACAACAACAGCAGCAGTCCCAGGGGAACAAGAAAGGTCCTGCGAATAACAAAAGTCAATATTTCCGGCACGATACTCTCCTCCTGGCCATGAAATTTATTCCGCTCGAATAAAGGTGCCACTTTTGCCACCCTGTTTTTCCAGCAGGCAAATGTCACCAATCACCATGGCCTTGTCCATGGCCTTGCACATGTCGTAAATGGTCAGGGCGGCCGTGGCAACGGCAGTGAGGGCCTCCATTTCCACTCCGGTCGGGCCGACAACCCTGACCCTGGCTTCAATAGTAACACGCCCCTGTCCGGGGTGAGGGAAAAAGTCGATGGTGACCGAGGTCAGCAGCAAAGGATGACAGAGGGGTATCAATGCGGAAGTCTTTTTCGCCGCCATAATGCCGGCGATACGTGCAACCGAAAAAACGTCCCCCTTTTTGACGTCACGGTCAAGAATCCGGCTGAGGGTCGCTTCTTCCATCCGCACCTCGCCGCGGGCCACGGCCATCCGCTGGGTCGGCTCTTTTTCGCCGACTTCAACCATGACGGCCTTTCCTTCCCGATCGAAATGGGTGAGTTCGTTTGCGCTCAAAAACACCTCCCTAACAACATTGATTGGTGATTAGTGATTGGTTGTCGGCCTTTAAACCAATCACTAATAATTAATCACCGCCCTATTCGAACAAGCCTTCCAGCGCTTCCTCGGCGCTACGGACGCCAATCAATTCGATCCCCTCGGGCGCGATCAGATTCTTCAGATTGCCGGCCGGCAGCAGACAGCGGTCGAAACCGAGCCGGGCCGCTTCCTTGATGCGCAATTCCGGCCGGGAGACCGCCCGCACCTCCCCCGCCAGACCGACCTCGCCGAACAGAATGGTCCGGGCCGGCACCGGCTTGTTGAGATGGCTGGAAGCCAGCGCCGCCATCACACCGAGATCGACCGCCGGTTCGTCGAGGCGCACGCCGCCGGCGACGTTGAGGAAGATATCCTGGGCCAGCAGGGATAGGCCCACCTTTTTTTCCAGCACCGCCACCAGCAGGGAAACCCGGTTGTGATCGATGCCCATGGTGGTCCGGCGCGGGGTGCCGAAGGAGGAGCCGGAAACCAACGCCTGCAATTCCACCAGAATCGGCCGGCTCCCTTCCAGGGAAGGAACCACGGCGCTGCCGGCGGCCCCTGCGGGACGTTCGGCCAGAAACAGCTCCGAGGGATTGGCCACTTCGGTCAAACCCCGGTCATTCATTTCGAACACGCCGATTTCGTTGGTGGAACCGAAGCGGTTCTTGACCGCCCGTAAGATACGGTAAGGATGGCCGGGGTCACCCTCAAAATAGAGCACCGTATCGACCATGTGTTCGAGCATGCGGGGACCGGCGATGGCGCCATCCTTGGTCACATGACCGACAATGAAGGTGGGCAGATCTTCCCTCTTGGCCAGCTGCATCAGGCGCCCGGCGCATTGGCGCACCTGGCTGACACTGCCCGGAGCCGACTCGAGTTCGGCGGTATAAATGGTCTGGATGGAATCGACCACCAGAAACCGTGGCTTGAGTTCGCGCACCCGCCCGAGAATGGTTTCCAGGGCGGTTTCCGCCAGCAGATAAAGATCCTCGGCGCCGACCCCGAGGCGCTCGCCCCGCAGCTTGACCTGGCGGGTCGACTCCTCGGCGGTAACGTAAAGGGCCGAACCGACCCCTGCCAACCGATCGACCGCCTGCAACAGCAGGGTCGACTTGCCGATACCGGGATCGCCGCCGATGAGGGTAAAGGATCCGGGCACCACTCCCCCGCCAAGCACCCGATCGAGTTCCTGCATGCCGCAACGGATACGATCCTCCTCGGCGCCCTGAATCTCACGCAGACGCTGCGGCACCGGAGCGTCGGCAGCGACCGGTCCGCCACCCTTCCCTTTCGCAGCGAGAAACTGGGTCTCTTCGACCAGACTGTTCCAGTGCTGGCAGTCGGGACACTTTCCCAGCCATTTCGGACTCTGATAACCACACTGCTGGCAAGTAAAAAAGGTCTTCTGTTTCACCTGGGCTCCTGACGAGGAAAAATTCCTTCATCTTAGGCAGTTTTTCCAGGACGTGTCAATTAAGAAGCGGCCGGCGGCGAACAGCGGTTTCCGGCTGGGACGGACGAAGACCCGGCGCCCGGAATAAATCCTCATGAACAACAGATTAGCGCGTTGACTTTTGCGTAGCGGCTGCTAGATGTTTTTATGAGACTCTCGTTGGCTGCTGCTCATTTCGTAGAATTTTATGCCTTTTGCCGAAAATGTCGCGGCCCGAAGCAACAAAAATGAACAAGGAGGGAAAATGGCTGGAATGATGGATCTGACCATTGCTTTTTCCATCGGCAGTTTTGTTTTGATTCTCGCCCTGCTGCTGTTGCTGCGCTCCAAAAACAGCCGTTTCGAGGTCAAGCCGGCGGATATCGTGGTGGCGGTGGTGCCGGTGGTGGTCTTTTTGCTGGTGACCGGCAAGCTGCAGAAGTTTGAAATCGGCGAGGGCGGGGTTAAGATCGAGACCGCGTTCGCCAAAGCCTCGGCCACCACCATCGACCGCCAGGTGACGCCGCTGGCCGGCCTTACCGTCGAAGCCGTCCGCCAGGATCCCAAGGAAGGGGTCAACGAACTGCCCCGCCTGATCGAAAGCGAAACCGAAGGATTGACCTTCCGTATCGGCCATGGCGGCTATTGGGGACCGGCCATCGCCGAATATCTGGATAGCCTGACCCGGCAACCGTTCCTTAAATATGTGATTGTCGAAAATCCGGACGGCAGCTTCTTCGGCCTGGCCAATGCCCGCCCCCTGGCCGAGTTTTTTCAGCAACCGGCCCAGTCCCCCGTCAGTGCCGACAAGTTTGCCCGCTGGTTAAATGAAGCGGATACCAAGGCCCTGCGCCGTCTGCCCGGTTTCATCGCCGCCGCCGATGCGGTAAGCAAAACCACCGACAAATATCAAGCCTTGCAGAAAATGGAAGCCCTGAATGTCGACCGGCTGCCGGCCGTCAATGACGCCAAGC
>JARRKW010000195.1:0-3899 GCA_037387645.1 Desulfuromonadaceae bacterium | reverse complement strand
GCGGCGTTCGGTTGGATTTGCCGTTGCAGGAAAATTTAGGCCTGTTGCTGTCCTATCGTCAGACCCACTCCAAGATCCCCCTACAGCATTTCGAGCAGAAACGGAATCAGATCCGCAAGCTGGAAAACTATTTTCTCAAACTGGCCCATAGTTTTTCGGAACGCACCTCAATCAGTCTGAGTTTTGCTCGTAATCCTTACGAAGAAAAACGTTTCCGGGAAGTTTCCCTGGGCAGTGAGATCAAGAACAGCTGGTACACCCTGGATACGGACAGCCAGCGGTTTGCCGCCGAGATCAATCATGATTTTTCCTTCGGCAAAATAGAACTCAAGGGGGCTTTCAATCGCAGTAAAACCAGCCGCCATGCGCCGTCGAATTATTTCAACTGGCTGGTTCGGCCAACTGGTTGGGTCGGAGATTGGGACAAGGATTGGGGAACCCTCAGCCAGAGCAAGGAAGGGGGCTATGGGGATCTGGAATCGTCCCAGAAGGGTCAGACCGTTAATGCCAGTCTGCAGCTGGATCCCGTGAACAGCGGCCCGATCCGGCACGAGATCAAGCTGGGGGGAGGTTTTGAGCGCATCACCGGAACCTTCAAACGCCAGGATACCAGTTATATCTATACCGTTATCTCTTCGGGGGCCAATTCCTCGATAATCTGTCAGGGGGATGAGGGTTGTGTGGATAACCAGCAGTATGCCGCTTTTCGTAGCGTGTATGAAGCGGATTCGGCCAAGGAAACCATCAATGCCCGTCACTTCTATGCACAGGATGAACTCAGTTGCGGACGCCTCACCCTGCGTCCCGGTATCCGCTATGCCAGTGATAATTTCATGAATAACGATGACGTTGATTTGCGGCTGGCGGCCAGCGTCGATCTGTTCGGGACGGGAACAACAGTGTTGATCGGCGGTCTCAATCGTTACCACGGCCGTTCCCTGCTCGCCTACCGCTTGGCCGAGGCCAAAAAGCCGGTCTATATTGAGCGCCGCAGTAGGGATCCGGCAACCAACACCCTGACGGAATGGGTGCCGCTGACTCAGAGCAAAAGTTTTAAGCGCTATTCCGATCTCAAAACACCCTATTCCGATGAATGGACCCTGGGAGCGGATCAGGCCTTGCTGGGTGGTCGCTTGAAGCTGAATTATCTCGAACGCCACAACAAGGACGAATTTGCCCAGGAGACCCTGGAAGAGGATGAGGAGGGGCGATATTTCACCATCCTGAACAACAACGGTCGCAGCAAGCACGAGGAATTCACGGTGGAATGGGAGCGTCGCTGGAAGCGGCACGCTCTGTTCGTCAATTTTACCTGGCAGCGGACTCGGACCAGCAACGACAGTTATCCCGATCCGTTGGATGACGAAGACCTGCTGGACCGGGTTTATTATGACGGGGAGCTGATGAAGAAGACCGATCTGCCGCGAGGTGATTTCAATCGGGGGTATGTCTGCAATCTGGTCTATACGGCCCAACTCCCCTTCGGGTTTACCTTCACCAACAGCACCCGCTATCGTAGCGGTTTTTCAAGTCTGGAAGACAGCGGCGAGGATATGGTGGGTCCGGATGGGGTCAGTTATCCGATCTATGAAAAGGACAAACAGCCGGAATCCTGGATTTTCGACTGGCGGCTGGATTGGCGGCGTAAGCTCTATGGCAGTCACGACGTGCATTTGAGACTGGAGCTCAATAACGTTTTCAATCAGAAGGTACCGGCGGGAGCCGAGGATACCATTCAGACTTACGAGATCGGGCGTCAGCTCTGGGCCGGCCTGGAATACTATTTCTGAGACGCGGCAATCCGGATGCTCCCGGGGAATTTTTTCTGTCCCCGGGCGTTGCGGGCATAGAGAAAGTAATTGCCGGGGAAAACCGGAGCGGGACAGGTCAACGCGGCCCGGTTGCTGCCCCGCAGTTCGACCTTTTCGGCAAACAGAGGCAGGGCCTGGGTGATGCCGAAGTTCTGGGGAAATTCGATCTGCAGCCTGTCTCCCCGTACCTCGATATTTCGCAGTCGGGTAAAGCGGATCAGGGTGCCGATCAGGCGGGGGAACAAGGGGTTCTTTTCAATGTCGTAGATCTGCAGCTCGTTGTTGAAATTATAGACGAAGAGTTGTTTCCCATTGCCGGCCAGGAAATTGATCCAGCCTTCCGGCAGGTTGAAGGACGCCACCCGCCGGGGGCGGCTTGGCACGCCGACATCGAATACCTGCAGTCCCACGCGGCCGTTGGCCACGTACAGCATGTTTCCATTCAGATAGATGTCCTTGTAATTGGCGAAAGCCTGTTCCGGCCAGGGCAGATCGACCAGGCCGAGAGCGCGGGGCTGTTCCCTATCCTCGAGATCCACGATCATCACCCCCGTGCCCTTGACGGCCAGGTAGGCCAGTTTCTCCCGAATGATCATTTTGGATATCCAGTCGTCAGAGGGGAGAAACCCCTGGGCTCGCGGCCGCAGTGGATCGCTGATATCGAAAATCTGCAGGCCGTGCTGATTTTCCCGGCCGCTGGGTTGCCTGCGTTGGTCCAGGCTCGACATTTTTCTTCCGCAGATGTAGGCGGTCTGGTCGACCAGTTCAATCCGATAGGTTGAGGCCAGGGGGGTATGCAACACCCGGGAGAGGCTCGGGACGTCGCCATCGACAATGGTCAGGCCGGAGTCGGAGGTCAAATAGGAAACCTGGCCGGTTTGGGCGGCGTCCGACCAGGAATCGGAAAGGGATTTTTCGGCCCGAAGTTCCTCGGGAAGCATTTCCCCCCGGGTTTGCAGAACCTGGTCGACTGTCGCCTTGACCTGCGAGGGGAGCACGGGTCCGGGATGCCAGGCCGGATGCTGCCGGATAAGATTCAGATCGACCACCAGCAGGCTGGCATTGTCGGTGCCGAGATAGGCTAGATTGCTGTTGACGGACAGGCAGAGAATGGCTTCCCCCGTGATCAGATGGCCGACGATGACCGGGTGGGCGGGATCGCTGATGTCGATGGCCTGCAGGCCCGAGGAGCCGGTGGCCAGCAGGGCCAGTTGGTCATGGATAACCATATGGGCGGCCTGATACACGGGGAGTTGGGCCAACACCCGTGGCTGTTCCGGTTGCTCCAGGCTGATGACCAGGAACCGGTCGCTGCTGCTGAGAAAGGCCAGCCGGTCCCGCGCGGCGACACTGATGTTGCTGCCGGGGCAGGGCAGGGTGGCCAGCAGGCGTGGTCTGGTTGGATCGGAGATGTCACAGATATGCAGGCCGACGTTGTTGCTGGATATGCAGGCCAGATGACCGGTCACCGCGACCGACTGGGTGGATCCGGGTAGCTCCAGGGTTGCGATCTTCTCCGGAGCTCCTCCCAGGGGGGTAGGACGGCAGACCAGCAGCCCCTCTTTTGCAGTCGTTGCGTAGACTAATCCACGGGCATCACTGGCCAGCCCTGTAAAGGTTGTTGCCAGGCGGGATTTGTAACCGCTGGTATCCGGTTGATTGACGAGGATAAACTCGCCGAAGCCGCTGGCCGCCAGGGGGGTGCCGTTGCTCAGGGCCAGCGCCATGGGATAATTGCTCATGGAGCAAGCGATGTTCACATAGGCGGGTTGTCGCGGCTGGCTGATATCATATAGCAGAATCTCTTTATTGCGACTGCCCAGGTAGAGCCGATTTTCATCTCGCAGGATGCAGCTGATGTCGCCCGTGGTTTCGGTTCGATTGATAACGGCCTGTTGGTTGCCGCTGTCCAGCGCCAGAAAGAAACTGGTCTGCCGGTCGAAGCCGGAACCGTCCACAGTCAGCTGTAACGGCTGTCCCACCTGCCCCGAGAGGGCGGAAAGGGAATCGATATGCAGTTCCTCCTGTATTCCGTGACGTCTCAACAGCGGCATGGCCAGGAGGGTGGCCAGCAGACCATAGAGGATC
>JARRKW010000194.1:0-3903 GCA_037387645.1 Desulfuromonadaceae bacterium | reverse complement strand
CATCGAACCAAGTTAAATGGCAGGTCCAGGCGGGTTATTTCCGTCGACTGACCGCATAATCGGCCAATTCGAACAGAGCCTCCTTTTCCGGGCCATCGAGAAAGCCGGCCAGAGAGCCTTTGGCTTTTTCCACCACCTCCCGCGCCCGCCGGCGGGTATAACCGATGCCGTCGTACCTATCGATCAGGCCGACCACATAGTCCAGATCGGCGTCGCTCAACTCTTCCAACTCGACAATTTCCGCCAGTCGGTCCCGTTCCTGCGGGCTGCATTGCCGCAGGGCATGAATCAAGGGCAAGGTCACCTTGCCTTCCTCCAGGTCATGCCCCTTGGCCTTGCCGAATTCCGCCTGATCGGCAACATAATCGAGGGCATCGTCCATGACCTGAAAGGCGATTCCAAGCTCCATGCCAAACTCGTGCAGAGCGTTTTCCTGCTCTTTGTCGATATGGCCCAGAATGCCGCCGACCTGACAGGCGGCGGCAATCAATACCGCGGTTTTGCTGCGGACCACGGAAATATACCGTTCTTCGTCCAGGTCCAGATCGCAGGTACTGACCAGCTGCAGCACCTCCCCTTCCGCCATGGTGGTAGTGGCATCGGAGAGGGCCTGAAGGATCTGCAGATTGCCGCCACGCACCATAATGGAAAACGATTTGGCGAATAAAAAGTCACCCACCAGCACCGAGGCCTCGTTCCCCCAGACGGCATTGGCGGAAGCGTTGCCGCGTCGCAAAACGGCACTGTCGACCACATCGTCGTGCAACAGGGTTGCGGTATGAATGAATGCCACCACACTGGCCAGCCCGATATGTTTATCGCCCTCATATCCCGCCAAACGTGCGCTGAGCAGCAGCAGCATGGGCCGAATCCGTTTCCCGCCGCTGGCCAGTACATATTCGCCAACCTTGCGGATTAACGCGACATCTGAAGCCAGGTCCAATTTGAATTGGGCCTCGACCCCGGCCATATCCTCGCGAATTAAAGCCAGTGCTTTTTCCATTTAGGCGACCATCCTTAACCTATTAAAATTCGAGCTATCTTATGAAGCATCCCGACCGATGTCAAAACATTTTTCAAAAATTTCCAAACCTTTACCCGACAACACCCGTATACCTTTAACGGCCGGTAGATTCCTCCGTTGATGGCGTTGCAACCGGGAGTTCTTTTTCCGGAACAAACTGTTCCGTCTCCTGGTCCCAACGGTAGCCACCGGCATCCCAGATTTTCTCCAGTCGATTCCAATCCAGTCGCAGCCCCGGCATGGCATCGAAATCTTCCGACGCCGACAACATCTCGGCATCGTCGACCCGCTGATCCCCGTTGCTATCCGCCCAATGATAGGGCGCCAGCTCCAACTGGGTTGCTCCCTGAACCGACAGCGAACGACTCCGGTCCTCGGGACTGACGACAACGGTTCCGGAAAAAATGCTGTGTTCTCCCGAAACACCAGTGACGGCAACCCGCAACCGATAGCTGATGGTTGTCAGCACCTCGCCGGGCTTGACAATCCAACGCGCAATTCCCCGTTCCTTATCGAGACTTGCGGGAGGTGGACTGGCCTCGATCAGGGTCCAACCCACGGGAAATTGTTCCCGCAGAATAAATCCCCCGGGATCGCCCTCCAGCTCGAAACAAATCCGCACCGGCAAAGCACTCCCCGGCGCCGCAAAATGCGGCAACCAACGCTGCGCGACCAGTTGCGGCGGCGGCACGGCCGGCTGACGGAAAAAAAGCCAGAAGCACATTCCGCCCGCAAACAGCAACAGCACCGGCCAGAATACCCCTTTACGTCCTGGCAAAGGGGCCGAAAGTCCTTCGCCAACCGGGGCGGCGGCCTCCTCTTCGCCCTTCAGAATGGCCGTAACCTCGACTTCCAACGCCTCGGCCAAACGCAAAGCGTTTTCACGCTTGATGGTGGGATAGCGATTGTTCTCCCAACGGGAAATGGTGTCGGGGGTGACACCGACCACTTTCGCAACATAGAGCTGCGTCAGTTTGCTGTCCTCACGGATCCGGCGGATCCGGGCACTATCAAGGGATACGTTCGGAGGCAACTGGTTCATGGCAAAGCACTCGTCAAAAAACGGTCATTTTCAAGTCAATACAATCCGGCAAGCATCTCGGCCCGGATCGGCAAAGGCTCCGATCCAAGATCGTAACTTATTGTTTATACATTATTTCAGGTAGACATCGAGCGACATGGGGATAGATATCTGATGCGCCTGAAATTTTTTTCCGCTATAAGTGACAGCAAGTATTCCGCAAAAACTTTTCCCACACAGGAGGTTGTCATGAAACAATTGTTCGTCGCTCTGCTCTCCACCGGTCTGCTGTCCTTCAGTCTGCTCATCGGTGCGGCCTTTGCCGAAGTCCCCTCTGAAGTAAAATTCCCGTCGGGAAAAATGGGGGAAGTCACCTTCAATCATACCAGCCATCAGGAAGCCGGAACCTGTGCCGTCTGCCATCATACGGGCGTTGAAGCCGGCGCCTGCCGGACCTGCCATGGCCAGGACACGGCCATCCCTGACATGAAGAAAGCCGCGCACGACATGTGCAAAAACTGCCACAAAAAAGATGGCGGTCCCACCGGCTGCAAGGACTGTCACGTAAAATAATTATCCGTTCGCGACAGGCCGGAGGCGATCTGCATCTTGCGGGACCCTTCGGCCTGCCCTGCCGGCCTCAACCGGCTCGTTTCAGCATATTCCGCAACACCTTGCGCCGCAGCCGGTTCCAGTTGGGGTAAACGTCTGCGGCGAAGAACCGCTCCGGCACAACCTCTTCAACACCGATCAGCAGATAATCCCGCTGAAACCCTTCCGCATAACGACCGGAAATCTGTCGCCAGCAGTCGGCAAATCCGCTGTCGGCAAACTCCGGGAAGACTTGCGTGCAGTAGACAAGGCCACGCTCATCATACAAACACGCCGACAGGGCGGTTTCATCCACGGTCCGCTCACCGGGGGTCGTGCTCAGTCCCAACATGCCCCTTCCCGGAAAATCGTCGTCAAAACCCAGATCATCCAGCAGATCCAGCAGGCAATGGCGATGGATGAAACCACGGCGGCGGCTTCTGAAATCCTGAAAGAATTGCCCCTTGGCCCCAGACATTCCCTCCCCACAGGCGGGACAGGAAGTATGCAGCCGCAGAAACCGATTCACCGGATCTTCGGCGAAGGCAAGAGAACCCGCCTTCCGGGGACGTTTGGCGGCCCGAAAATGATCCTGGACAAACTGCGCCAACTCCCGCAACTGCCGGTGCATCAGGGATCTCCGGGCCCGAGTCAACACAGGGCGGATCCGGCCACGCGAAGGAACATCCAAACAACCGACCTCGGCACCTCGGGCGATAGCGAAGTCCAGGATCTGATATCCCCCTTCTTCCGCGGCGAAAATCAGAGCATCCTTTTTCCACAGTTGATCCCGCAAACGCAAGGGTTCGCCAAGCAGGCTGGGCAACAGCCACATCCGCTCCGGATCCCGCCCTCCCTTTTTGAGGATGCGAGCCAAAGCCGCCGTGTTGTGCAAGGAGAATCGGTCCCGGATCGGCACCAGGACCAGATCCGCCGCCAACAGGGCGCTCCAGGTGAAATAATCGAGGACGGAAGAGGTATCGAGGAGCAGAATACCCGACATGCCGGAACGGGCCAAGGTAGCACCGAGCCAGCGGGGATCGTTCCCCGGAGGTTGCAAAGACCCGGCAGACGCCAGAAACTGCACCCCATATTCCCCCAGAACGGCCAATTGGGAAAGGGTATCCCCCTGAAACAGCCTGGCCACCGATTTGCCCCGCTGGGCGCCGATGGCGAACATGTCGTCCACATTGAAATGCTTGTCGAACGATACCAGGGTAACCGGCAGTTCCTCGTCCAACGCTTTCAGATAAACGGCAAGATTGGT
>JARRKW010000193.1:0-3908 GCA_037387645.1 Desulfuromonadaceae bacterium | reverse complement strand
GGAATAACTTAAGTAATAACGATATGTTAGGATTGGTGCGTTTTTTGCTTGACAGTAAATTGGTTGTTTAATTAGTCGTCTGTGGACAACAAACACAACAGGGAGGGAAGCCGATGAAAATGAAACTATTGACGGGGCTGGCGTGTTCGCTTTTTGTTCTCATGCTGGGAATAGAGGCTCAGGCCATTTCCAATGCCGGGTTTGAAACGGGAGATTTTAGCGGATGGACGTTGACGTATAATGGGGCCGTTAGCACCAGCTGGACAGGTGACCTCGGGACAACCTATACGGCGCAGGAAGGCAATTATTTTGCCCGGCTGACCGCTGGTGCGGGGGCAGGTGTCTACTCTACCTTACGGCAGCAGCTCAGCCTGATGGAGGGAGAGATTCTGTCCGGATGGGCCGCTTTTGACTACCGGGACTATTCTCCTTTTGCGGATTCGGCGTATGTGAGAATTTTAAATGACGCTGGCGCCCTCATTGCCACCCCCTGGTCCGAAGTTGGCACGGCCGATTCTAACTATTGGGACGGCCCATGGACGTCATGGAGCTGGGCGGCCCCTAGCGCCGGAAGTTACTACCTGGAGTACGGCGTCGCAAATGGGGGGGATAATGCGGCCAGTAGTGTCGCGTTGTTTGATATGGCTCCCGTTCCCGAGCCCTCGACCATGCTGCTTTTTGGCGTGGCGCTGGCCGGATTGGCGGTATGGCGCAAAAAATCATAAAACTCTTTTCGTAAAGAAAACCTGAGACAGATACGACATGTGCCGCCCCGTTGTTCTTCGGAATGACGGGGCGGTTGTGTTTGGAATTTGGGGGACTGCATACCTACTGGCAAACCTTTTTTAACCCCGGGTTTTAGGTTGCGGGGGGTGGCCGAGTGCCATCTGCAGTGTTGCCACAAAGGTTTCCCGGCCGAGAGGTCGGCTGGTGTTATTGGTCCAGCGCCTGTTCCAGGTCGGCGAGGATGTCGGCGGGGTGTTCACCGCCGATGCTGAGGCGGATGAGGTTGGCGGGGATATCGGCCAGGTCGCGGCCCGCCTCCCCCTGCTGCTGATGGGTGGAGATGGCCGGGATGGTGGCGACGCTCTTGATTCGGCCCAGATCGGTGCCCCGCATGATCAGTTGCAAGCGGTCGAGTACCCGGCGCGCCGCCTGGTGTCCGCCGGCGACGCAGAAGCTGAGCAGATGACCGTAACGGTTGACCGGTTCTCCACCCTCATCGCTGTCGACCAGATGCAGGTAACGGCTGGCGATCCGGTACCCGGGATCATCCTCCAGACCGGGGTAGGCGACCCGTTCAACCCCGGGATGCTCCGCGAGATATTCCGCTACCTCCTGCGCGCAGCGGCTGAACTGATCGATTCGCGAGCGTAGCCCGCGCAGCTCACTGAGGGCCATCAGGGCGTTAAAGGGGGACAGGCAGGGACCATGATCGCGAAAGGGCAGCAGTTTCACATACTGGGCGAAATTGCTGCGCAGTTCCGATGGCCCGACCCGGCTGGGAATGTGGGCGCGTGAGATCAGGGCGCCGCCGATGCCAAAGCCGCTGCTGGTGATCGATTTGCTCACCGAATGGACGACGATATCGGCATCGTGGCAGAGGGGGCGGGTCAAAGCCGGGGTGGCCAGGGTCGAATCGACGAGCAAAGGCAGGTCATGGTCGTGCGCCAGTTTCGCCACCGCGGCGATATCGAACACCGCCAGGGCCGGGTTGCTGGGGATTTCCCCGAACAGGAAACGGGTTCTGCCATCGACCGCCTCGGCCCATTCATTGAGGTCAAGAGGGTCGCGGATCCAGCGGATTTCAACGCCCCGCTCTTGGCCGTAACGTTCGGCGAACAGCATGAAGGTGCCGCCGTAGCACTTGCTGGAGGCGACCACATTCATCGGCCCGGCCCCCTCCAGAAAGGGGTTGGTCGCCATGAAGATGGCCGCCATCCCGGAAGCGGTGACCAGCGCCGTGGTTTCCCCCGCAAAGCCGTAGCCTTCCAACAGCGCCAGGGTCTCTTCCAGGTAATGCAGGGTCGGGTTGGCGATCCGGCTGTACGCCCAGGAGGGCATCAGGTAGGCCAGCGCCGCCTCCAGATGATCGCTGTTTTCGAAGTGCTGGGCGGTACTGAAATAGGCCGGTTCGATGATGCTGCCCTGGTTGGCGGCCGCCCCCTGCGCCCCGTAAAGGCCATGCACAGCGATGGTGTCGAACTTTTTACCGCGCATCAGCTGCCGCTGCTGCCGGAGAGCGGCGACCAGCTCCTCCCCCTGTTTGATGTAACGCTGCACCCCCGCTGAATACCGCTGCTCGGCCATGGTCAGCTCCCTGTCCTTTGCAGTTCTTTGTATAAACTTTATCCAGTTGTTGGGTTTTGACAAGAAACTTGTGAGGCTTGCGGAGTGAACTCCTAGCGAGAAGGTTTTTGAGAGGCGAACCTGGTGGAAATTGCAGGGGAGGGGGGACAGATTGCCGCGGTGAGTAATGTGATGCTGGTTGCCCGGGGCGATGATGGTTTCGATTCTTAGTTATGGTGAAGCGGCAGGAGATGCGAAGGACGGAATCTGACTTAGACACCCTCCGGGAGTTTGGACAACATCATTTCCCTTCGATTCAACCTGCGCCCATCCACCACAAAGGTTCCATCGCCAATGGCGTGAATGGTTCGCTGCTCTTTTCGTGACTCATCAAAGGTGGCAGCGACGCCTTCAAGTATCACGATATTGTGCTGTTCGACGATATCGATAACTTTGCATTCGATATTCGCCAGGCATTCCTTAATCAATGGGGCCCTGACCTGTTTTGCCTCGACGGGAGTCAGCCCAAACTTTTCAAACTTGTCCGTGTCGGCACCGGAACAGGTTCCCACGCCAACAACCTTGTCGAGCAGATCCACGGTGGGAATTGAAATGACGCATTCCTTCGATTTTTGCAGTGCGGCATAGGAATGGTTCCATGGGCCGGTGGTTATGGCGAACTTCGGGGTAAAGTCCACCACCATGGTCCACGAAATCGTCATGATGTTGTTTTTCGTTCCATCATTTGTCGTAAGGAGGACAGCCGGGCCTGGTTCGATCAGGGTGAACGCTTTGCTGATCTGCATTGTTTCCATGGATGCGCGAGCTCCCAGGTTGGTAGCCATCTTCCGGTTGCCCCGTTGGGTAACGTGGTGGGGAATGCCTGCTGCTATGACGGGTGCAATTCTCGCCATGTGAAAAACTTAATGGATGGATTGTCGGTCGTCAAGGAGCAGTTAATTATGGATGTCCCCTGAATTTCAAATATGGTATCCCCCCAAAAAAATTTACTCATTATTGATCTGGGACAGGGGGGTGATTCAGAATACTGATCACCTCCGGAGCGATGAAGATCCGGTCCCGTTTGCGTTCCGTCCGCGGCCTGACGATCCCCATTTCTCGCATGACGCGCAATGCGGCATTGGCCGTCGGGAATGAGGTATTGAACGCCTCCTGGATTGAGCGGACCGTGACAACCGGGTGAGCGATGAGGTATTCGGGGAGTCGGTGGGGCAGGGCATCGCTTCGGACGCTGCTGGTGCGAACCAGCGTCTTCCACTGATCGAGAAGAGCGGTCAGCCGTTCCGCTGTTTGGATAGTCTCCCGTGCGGCTACCTGCACACCATCGGCGAGGAACCGCACCCATGGCACCCATTCCCCACGCAACTGCACTGCGCCCAGGGTGTCATAATATTCCTGTTGGTTTTTCTTGAGGAACCCGGCCAGGTAAACCGGTGGATAGCCCTCGGCGTACAGCATGAGAGGTAAAAGGAGCCGCCCTACGCGGCCATTGCCATCGATAAAGGGGTGGATCGTTTCAAACTGCGCGTGAACGATCGCCATGCGGATGACGATGGATACCTCTGTCGGGTCTGCCTCGGACGGAGCGTACCGCAGCA
>JARRKW010000192.1:0-5363 GCA_037387645.1 Desulfuromonadaceae bacterium | reverse complement strand
GCCTTACGACGAAATGGACGCAGGACCCAACCCACCCAATTATTTGAAAATGAACTCAGCAAGAGGGATTAGTTGCCACGAAGCACCGATAGATTCCATATGGCCGACGGTGTTCGGCCCACTGCCATAGGCGACAGCAGCGCCCCACGCCAGTGGCAACGTTTTTTGCCTCCTTTTTGACGTTTATCAAAAAGGAGGTCGCCTGCCGGGGCGAGTCCCGGCGGTTTTGAAGTTTTCAACCAATGTATAAATATGAAAGGAGCCCCCATGGACACTCTCGGATGGGTCGCCGTCGTCTCCATCTTCTCCGCCGGCCTCTGCATCGGCCTCGGCGCCATCGGTCCCGCCCTAGGCGAAGGGCGCGCTCTCGCCCAGGCCCTCAGCGCTCTGGCCCAGCAACCCGATGAAGCCAACACCATCACCCGCACCCTCTTCGTCGGCATGGCCATGGTCGAATCGACGGCCATCTACTGTTTCGTCGTCACCATGATCCTGCTTTTTGCCAACCCGTTCTGGAATTACTTTCTGAAACAGACTACGGGGGGCTAAATGCTCATCGACTGGACCACGGTCGGCTTCCAGATCGTCAACTTTCTGCTGCTGGCCTATCTGCTCAAGCGCTTTCTCTACGGCCCGATCACCCGGGCCATGCAGCGCCGCGAAGAGGAACTGGCCGCGATCCGCGCCGAAACCGCCGACAAACGGGCCGAAGCGGCCGAAATCCTGGAATCCTACCGGCACAAAAAGCGAGAGCTGGAGGCCGCCGTCGGGTCACGCCTGCAACAGGCCGAAGCCGACGCGGAACAACGGCGCCGTGAACTCCTCGGCCAGGCCCGCGCTGAAGCGGAAGAGCAGCGTTATTCCTGGCGTCAGGCCCTACAGAACGAGCGCCGGACCTTCCTCGACCAACTCAAAAAACGCTCCGCCGCCGGGGTTTTATCCGTCTCCCGCCGCGCCCTCGCCGAGCTGACCGCTGCCGAGCTGGAAACAGCCCTGGTCCGGGTGTTGATCGACAAACTGGACGCGTTGCCCGCCGCCGACCTCGAACGCTTCACGACTGCGGCGCGAACCGATTCGTTAAAGGTGCGCAGCGGCTGGGAACCGGACGGCCAACTGCACCGGCAACTGGTCGACGCCCTGGCGCAGACCTGTGCCACACCGGTGAGGTTGGACTGGACTTACGATCCGGACCTGCTGCTCGGCATCGAAATCGGCAGCGACGGCCTGCGCCTGGCCTGGGGAACCGAAGGCTACCTGGACGACCTGCAGCGGTCGGTAGCGACCTTGTTCGATCAGCAGGCAACCGACCAAAGCCGCGCCGAAGCAACCGAGGAGGAACCATGAGCGGGGTAAAGGAAGCCCTGAACCAATCCCTGGATGCCGCCTTAGCCGCCATCGAGCAAGCGACGACCAGCCCGGCCCAGCTAGCGGCGGAAGAAGTCGGCCGGGTCACCTTCACCGGCAAGGGAATCGCCCGGATCGATGGCCTGCCGGGGGTGCGCAGCGAGGAACTGCTGCGGTTCCCCGAGGGGGTTCTGGGCCTGGCCTTCAACATCGACGCCGACCAGGTCGGCGTGGTGCTGCTCAGCGACTATGGCAGCCTGGCTGCCGGCGATCTGGTTCGCCGCGGCGGCGAGGTGCTGTCGGTAGCGGTGGGAGAAAGCCTGACCGGCCGGGTGATTGACCCGCTGGGTCGACCGCTCGATGGCCAGGGGATGCCGACATGCAGTGAGCGCTTTCCCGTCGAACGGCCGGCCGCTGAAATCATGGACCGGTTACCGGTAACCGTGCCGCTGGCCACCGGACTCAAGGTCATTGATGCATTGATCCCCATTGGTCGCGGTCAGCGCGAACTGATTCTCGGCGACCGGCAGACCGGTAAAACCGCCATCGCCATCGACACCATCATCAATCAGCAGGACAAGAACGTCCTCTGCTTCTACTGCGCCATCGGCCAGCGCTCATCGAGCATCGCCCGGGTCGTCGACCAGTTGCGGACAACCGGCGCCCTGGCCTACACCACGGTGGTGGTGGCCGAAGGTGACGACCCGCCGGGACTCCAGTATATCGCCCCCTATGCCGCCACCAGCATGGCCGAGTGGTTCATGGAGCAGGGCCACGACGTACTGGTGGTCTACGACGATCTGACCCAGCACGCCCGTGCCTACCGCGAGCTGTCGCTGCTGCTGCGGCGGCCGCCGGGGCGCGAGGCCTTTCCCGGCGACATTTTTTATCTCCATTCGCGACTGCTCGAACGATCGACCCATCTGCGCGAAGAACTGGGCGGCGGCTCGCTGACGGCGCTGCCGATCATCGAAACCGAGGCACAGAACCTTTCGGCCTACATCCCGACCAACCTGATCTCCATTACCGACGGGCAGATCTATCTGTCGCCGCAGCTGTTTCAGAAGGGGATCATGCCGGCGGTCGATGTCGGCAAATCGGTCTCGCGGGTCGGCGGCAAAACCCAGCTGCCGGCCTATCGGGTGGTGGCGGGCGACCTCAAGCTCAGCTATGCCCAGTTCGAGGAGCTGGAAATCTTCTCCCGCTTCGGCACCCGCCTCGATGCCGACACCCGCAAAGCGTTGGAGCGCGGACGCAAAGTGCGGTCCATCCTCAAGCAACCCCAGCTCTCCCCCCTCACCGCCGCCGAGCAGGTCATGGTCCTGTACGCCGTTTCCCAGGGAGTCTTCGACGATCTGGCCGAAGTCCGGCTGATCGAAGCCGAGGCCGCCCTGATCGCAGCCCTGGGGCAAACGCCCGAGGCGGTGCGAAAAATCAACACCGGCGAACCGCTGAACGAGGCTGATCTGGCCCATCTGCTCAAAGTGGCACAAACAGCGGTAGAACCGCTGCGCGAGACGACAAGGGAAACCGATGGAAACACTGCAGGAGATTAAGCGCCGGATCAAAGGAACCGATGATCTGCACTCGGTGGTGCGGACCATGAAATCCCTGGCGGCGGTCAACATCCGCCAGTATGAGCAGGCCATGCGCTCCCTCGACGACTACCGGCGCTCCATCGAGCTCGGCCTGCGGGCGGCCCTGCGCAGCCGACCGCTGCTTCCCCGGATTTCGCCGCCGCAACAGACGGTGGTGCTGATCTTTGGCTCCGACCAGGGAATGGTCGGCCGTTTCAACGAGGCAATCATCGATTTTGCCGAAAGCACCATGCACGAAAACGGGCTGGCTGCCACAACCCGGATCTGCTGGGTGGCCGGAGCCAAGGCCGCCGGCAGCACCGAAGACCGCTTCGGCCCCCTGGACCAACAATTCGCCCTCCCCGCTTCCAGCCATCAGGTTACCCCGGCAGTGCACGACCTGCTGCTAAGCTTCGACAAATGCCGGAGCCTTCAGGGCGAAACCCGCCTGCTGATTCTCTACAACAAGCCCGACGCCGGCGTCGGCTACAAACAGTGCCGAGCCGTCCTCTATCCCCCCGACCAACAATGGTTGCAGGCCATCGGCGGCCAGTCCTGGCCCGGCCGAAGCCTGCCGCTGCACACCATCCCCGCCGCAAAACTTCTCCCGGCGCTGATTCGCGAGTATCTGTTCATCTCCCTGTTCGAAGCCTTCGCCGCCTCGCTGGCCGCCGAAAACGCCGCCCGCCTGGCCGCCATGCAGCAGGCGGAAAAGAAGATCGAAGAGATGGGGGAAAACCTCACCAGTCGTTACCACAACCTGCGCCAAACCAGCATAACCGAGGAACTGCTGGACGTCATCGCCGGTTTTGAGGCCCTTTCCTGAAGAAAATCATCTTCCGAACCGCTTCCCCTCTTCCGGTCAAGTCCTTTTTTCCCTGGAGCATGGGAGCAGCGTGAGCCGCGATGCAATCACTCCACCCCAATTGCCACTGAAAAATTGCACAATCGCCGCAAGTGCTGTATATAATAAGAAAACCTGCTTATTACCACCGTAAATCATTTTTGGAAGGAATATCCGATGACACAGGCAAAAAGAGGTGACCGCATAACGATTAATTTTGTGGGCACCCTCGAAGACGGCACCATTTTCGACACAACCCTTGCCAACGACAGGGAGAGCTGCAGCAGTGACGACTGCTCCGACAGCTGCGGTTGCGGCGAGGCCGGCCCCATGGAGCTGGTTCTCGGTGAGGACGAATTTTTTACTCAGGTGGAAGAGGCACTGATCGGCATGAAGCCGGGAGAGAAAACCAGCGTTGTCATTCCGGCGGAAGACGCTTTCGGCGAATACGATGAAGAAAAGGTGTTCCAGGTAAAACGCAGCGACGTTCCCGACGATATCTATCCGGAAATCGGCCAGGAACTTGAATTGACCGACGAAGACGATGAGATCATCGATGTCACCGTCGTTGAAATCAACGACGAAACCATCACCCTCGACGCCAGCCCCCTCACCCTTTAGTTTTCACGAATTCAGGAAGTACCAACGCAAAAAGCCCCGGCTAAAACCGGGGCTTTTTGTATCTTACGAAAAGATCGTTTTAGTCGGCCTTCTGCACCACCAGATCTTCTTCCTCGTAGGCAGCAGCGGGAGCTTCGGCAGCCACCTGAGCTTTTTTCGGACGCAGGGTCAGGGCCATCATGGCACCGATCAACAGCATCACACCAGCGGTCGCGAAGGGTACGGTGAAACCACCGAATTTGGCGTTGAGAGCGGCGGACAGCTTGACCAGCACGAAGGCACCCACGCCCCAGGCGCTGAAGAGGATGCCGTAGTTCATGCCGTAGTTCTTAACACCCCAGTAATCCTTGGCGAAGGAGGGGAAGAGGGACAGGTTGGTGCCGTAGTTGAAACCGATGAAGGTGGCCAGCAGGGTCACGATGACGGCACTCGAATCGGTGCCGGTAACAATCGGGATGGCTGCGAACATGAGGCAGGCCTGGAATACCAGCATGATGGTCAGGGTGGCGGCGCGACCGATCTTGTCGGAAAGCACCCCGGCAACGACCCGACCGGAAGCGTTACCGATGGCCATAACGGCTACGGCGATGAAGGCCATCTCGCCCATGGATTTCTTGGCGATACCGGCGATGCTGCCGATAACCATGAGGCCGGCACCGGCGCCGATGAAGTAGGTCAGCCAGCAGGTGTAGAAACGACCTTCCTTGAGCATTTCCATGGGGCTCTTATCATCGGAAGACGCTTTTTTCGCGCCGGCGGCGGTCGGTTTCACCCCTTCAGGAACGAAGCCCGCGGGAGGATTGGTGACCAGCATGGCCATGCCACAAACGATGGCGATGAAGGTGACGCCGAGGATCATCATGGTCTGATGCAGGCCGTAGGCGCCGAGCAGGTATTTGCAAACGGGAGCCAGGTAAACCGGGGCGATACCGAAACCGGCCACGACGATACCAGCGATCAGGCCGGTTTTAGCCGGG
>JARRKW010000191.1:0-3929 GCA_037387645.1 Desulfuromonadaceae bacterium | reverse complement strand
GCCAGCCCTGAATATGAACGAGGACTTCATTTTTACCTTGGGGCAGTTCTACTCCCTTAAGAAGGATTGGAACAGGGCCGCGGAATATTACATCCGTTCTTATGAGAAAGACCCGACTAACTGGATGGCGGAACCTCTGGCCAATATCCCAAACTCCCTGTCAAAGGCTGGCAGAGACGAAGAAGCCTTGCAATGGTGTGATCGGATCCTGGGGCGATACGCAGGAAATAGTAAGGTCATTAGAGTGATTGAACGGAAAAAGCGTGAAATAAAATTATGCATTGACAGCAAAAACCATGGGATTTAGTCCATGCAAAATGGCTTGGCCAGAGAGAAGTATATGAAATGCCACATTCCGAGTTGTTAAGGGGACATTCCTAGACATCTCCCCATTCTGCGCTACCCTCTTTTCATGCCCCGTCAGTCTCGAATAGACATCCCCGGATTGCTGCAACATGTCATCTGCCGCGGTGTGGCACGCAGCGATATTTTTATCACTGAAGATGACAGAGAGGATTTCGTGCGGCGGCTGAGTGGGCTGTTGGCCGAAACTGAAACCCGTTGCTACGCCTGGGCTTTACTTGACAACCATTTTCATCTGCTGCTCATGCCCACCTGCCAACCGCTGGCGCCGTTGATGCTTCGGTTGCTTACGGGCTATGCCGTATCTTTCAATCTTCGGCATAACCGATCCGGGCACCTTTTCCAGAACCGCTATAAATCCATTGTGTGCGATGACGATGCCTATCTTTTGGAACTGGTGCGTCATATCCACCTGAACCCTTTGCGGGCCGATGTCGTCAAATCCTTGGATGAACTGATTTGTTATCCCTGGTGCGGTCATCGGCAACTATTGGGGGCAGGGGGGGCTGATTTGATCGATGTTGTCCCATTGCTGTCGTTGTTTGCCAAACGTAAAAAGACCGCACGGGATCGCTACCTTAAGTTTCTTGCCGATGGCATAACGACCGGTACTCCCATGAAACTTTCGCAGGGTGGTCGGCGTGTCAGCCAAGCCTACAATTCGGCATTGCAGGATGAAGAGTTGTTCGATGATCGCATCCTGGGTGGGGGTGCTTTCGTGGCCCGGGTGCTGGGAGAGAAGGGCGACACCGTCGTGCCCTGGTCTCTGCAGGATGTGATCGCAATGGTTGCCGGTCATTGCCATCTTGCCGCAGCGGATTTGGCTCTGCCGAGCAAGCAGGCGGATTTTGTGCACGCCAAAGCACTGATCTGCTATATTGTAACGCGCATCTGTCGATTTAAAGGAACCGAGGTTGGACCGTGTCTGGCCTATTCGACCACAGCGGTCAGTCGTGCCGCTCTGCGAGGCAAGCGGCTGTATGAAGAGGACTCTGTGCTACAAGAGCTGCTGAATGGGGCAAAATAATCTCCACTTGGCGTTGCCTTAACCATCTTTTTGTTTGGGAGGCGTGATGTCCTACCGGCGCTTGGATTTTCCGCGCAGCATACTTTGGCTCTGCATGGCCATATTCTACAGTTTGTTTGCTTCGGGTCTTGCTTTCGCGCAGACTGTTCCGGTGAAAATTGGCGTTTTGGCCAAGCGGGGTGCGGAGCAGACCGTTCGGAAGTGGCAGCCGACTGCCGATTATCTGGGGCGGATGATTCCCCAACGCACGTTTGTCGTGGTTCCTCTGTCCTTTGATCAGGTCCGGGATGCGGTCGCCGAAGGGCAGGTTGATTTTCTGCTTGTCAATTCTGCCATCTACGTGGAAATGGAGCACGATTTTCAGGTCAGTCGAATTGCGACCATGAAAAATCTGCATGACGGCAAAGGTTATAGTTCTTTCGGTGGAGTTATTTTCAACCGGGCCGATCAGCCGATTGATCAAGTCGAGCAGCTTCGCGGCAAAACCTTCATGGCGGTTGATCCGACTTCTTTCGGTGGTGCTATCGTGGCCTGGCGGGAGTTGCAGGCACATGATTTCGATCCCTTTGACGATTTTCGTTCTGTTACTTTTGGTAAAACCCATGATGCTGTTGTTTTTGCCGTTCGTGACGGTCTGGTCGATGTTGGAACCGTGCGGACCGACACCCTCGAAAGAATGGCGGATGAGGGGAAAATAGCTTTGGATGATTTCCATGTCATGGACCTGATTCCCAAGCCTGACGAGAATGTTGATTTCCCATTTCTGCGCAGCACCCGTCTTTATCCCGAATGGCCGATGGCGAAGCTGAAGCATGTTCCTGAAGAGCTGGCCAAACAGGTGGCCATTGCCCTGCTCGGTCTGGAAGCGTCCCATCCTGCGGCGCAAGCAGGTCAGGTTTCCGGCTGGACCATCCCGCAAAATTATCAGAGTATTCACGACTGTCTTAAGCTTCTGCATCTCGGACCGTACCGCTATCCCCCGAAAGTGACCTTTGGAGAACTTTTTGCGCAATACCGGTTAGCGATTTTGGGAATTCTCGCCCTTCTGGTTGTGACAACTTGCTCCATGACCTATTTCCGCATGCTGGGGCGGCGGTTGCAACAGTCTGAATTGAAGGTCAGGGAGGCCCATGCCGAGCTCGACCAACTGTTCCAGGCTTCGGCCGACGGCATCTTTCGAGTGGATACCGAATTTAATATTGTGAGGGTCAATCGCACTTTTGAAGAGATGAGCGGTTTTTCGGCAAAAAATGTAATCGGCCACAAATGCTATGAAATTTTCCCCGGTTCGGAGTGTGGAACCCCGGGGTGCCCCATACAGGGGCTTTTCTCTGGTGAAAACCAGATGATCAATGAAAGCCTGAAGCGGATTAAAGACGGCAGTGAGATCCCCTGCCTGGTGTTCGCCGTGCCTTTCCGGGGGCCAGAAGGAGCGATCATCGGTATCGTCGAGTACATCCGGGATATCAGCGCGCTCAAGAAGGCTGAGGCCGATCTGCAACAGAGCCGTGATGCCTTAAACGAGGCTTACCAGGAACTGCAGCGCAGCCAGTCGCAGATGCTGCAGCGGGAAAAGATGGCGACGGTCGGCCAGCTGGCGGCAGGCATGGCGCACGAGATCAATAATCCCCTCGGTTTTATCGGCAGCAATCTGGGAACTTTGAATAAGTACTGGGGGAAAGCTTGTGAGTTCATGGAGTTCCAGGGGCAGCTGCTGACCGGTTTGGCGACTGGTGAGGCGGTGGATGCGTTGCTGCAGAAAAGAAAACAGCTGAAAATTGATCTCATTCTTGAGGATACCAAGAATCTGATTGAGGAGTCCCTCGATGGCGTGGACCGGGTCAAAATTATCGTCGCTAACCTGAAGGGTTTTTCGCGAGTGGATCAGGCGAAATATGATCAGGTCGACATCAACCAATGCCTGGATGCAACCTTAAGCATCATCTGGAACGAACTGAAGTACAATGTTACCCTGCATAAGGACTATGGCGAACTTCCTTTGACCTACTGTTACCCGCAGCAGCTTAATCAGGTTTTCCTGAATCTGCTGGTCAACGCCGGTCACGCTATCGAAGGCCAGGGGGATATCCATATTGGCACCCGCTGCGAAAATGGACATATTCTGGTTACGATCCGAGATACCGGTTGTGGAATCCCAGAGGAAAATCTTTCCCGTTTGTTCGAACCCTTTTTTACTACGAAAGAGGTGGGAAAAGGGACCGGGCTCGGATTGAGTATCGTCTATGACATCATCAAAAATCATAACGGGAAAATCCGCGTGAAGAGCCACGTTGGAGAAGGAACCACCTTTGCCATAAAGCTGCCGGTTGTCGACTCGGCTCCGCAAGCCGTTTAGCCGCATTCTCTACCCCGGAGGAAAAACCTTGAGGGGCCCCATTAAAAGACGTCGGTCAATTGAAAAAACGAGTCCCGCGCAAGAATTTTGGTTTTTCTCGCCTTTAACCGGTACCACCGGTCCCGGTGCGTTATCTACTTCTCGGCTTTTGCCGCACTTTCGTTTCGATTCAGTGTCAGTCCT
>JARRKW010000190.1:0-5549 GCA_037387645.1 Desulfuromonadaceae bacterium | reverse complement strand
GCCAGTTCCAGCTCCAGCGCCTCGACGTTTTCGACCTCCGCTCCTTCCATGATGCCCTGTTGCAGTTGCAGCTGGCGCTCCCGTTCCCGGCGGATATCGGCCGCCCGGGCCTTGAGGCTCTCTTCCAGGCGCTGGTAGATGCGGGTCTGGAAGAGCTGGCTGAAAATCTTTTCCCGCTCGTTGGAATCGGCCAGCAGCAGTTGCCGGAATTTACCCTGGGGCAGCACCATCACCTGCCGGAACTGATCGACGGATAAACCGGTGAGTTCCTCGATCTCCCGGGTGGCCTCGCTGACCTTGCCGGCCACCAGCAACCGTTCGCTGCCGTCGGCCAGCAGCTCACTCAACTGGGCCTCCGGCGCCTGGGTGGTGGTTCCTTCGCCGCGGGACTTGGGACGCTGCTGTTCCGGCACCCGACGGATGCGGAGGCGACACCCCTGCAACTCAAAGGTAAAAACCACTTCCGTGAGCCGGTCGGCGGCGGCCAGATCGCAACGCATCTGGGTCCCTTCCCGCTCATCGCCGGTGGTTTTGCCGTAGAGGGCAAAGCAGATGGCGTCCAGAATGGTGGTCTTGCCCGAACCGGTGGGACCATTGATGAGAAAAAGCGGATTCTCGCCCAGGGCGGTAAAGTCGATCGTCTCGGTGCCGGGGAAGGGACCGAAGGCGGTTATGGCAAGAGAAAGGGGGCGCATCAGGATTCCTCCCGGTACAGGGCGTCGAGGGAATCGGCGACGATCTGCCGCTGCTCCTCGCTCAGCGCCCGACCGGAAACCTGATCGTAGAAGTCCTCGAACATGGCCAACTCCCCCTTTTTCAGCCGCTCCCGATTGACTTCCAGCCCCTCGTTGCGGGCCAGCAAACCCGGGCGTTCCAGATGCAGGACATGGGGGTAGACCTCACGCAGCTTGCTCATGACATCGAGGATGGCGTGGGTATCGCTGAGGCGCACCAGCAGATAGTCGTCCCGCTGCGGATCGTTGCGCCCCGCGGCCAACAGCTCGTCCAGGGATCCTTCCAGGATGCGCAGGTCATGCCGGGGAGTAAGGGGGATCTGTTCAATGGCGACCGGGCCTCGGCCCGCCAGTTCGACCAGGGTGACCGATTTGCGTTGCTGTGCTTCGGAAAAGGAATACTTCAGCGGCGAACCCGAATAGCGGATATGCTCCGCGCCGCGATACTGGGGACCGTGCAGGTGGCCGAGAGCGGCATAGCTGAAATCACGAAACTGCTCCGGCGAGACCTGTTCGGCCCCGCCGATGGCCAGCGGACGTTCCGATTCGGAAACTTCACCGCCGGCAAGAAAACAGTGGGCCAGCACCACACAGGGACGCTCCGGACCGTTGTCCTGACGGATCTGTTCCAGCAGATAGGCCATGGCCTGATCATGACCGGCGACCTCGACCCCATGGACCTGGCGTACCATGGCCGGGTCAGCGTAGGGGATGGGATAGAAGGCGACCGGACCCTCCTCCCCTGGGATGATCACCGGCTGCGGCACCCGCCACAGGGGGCCGGCCACATGCAGCCCGGCCACCGCCAGTTGCCGCGCCCCGAAACCGAGGCGCTGCGGACCGTCATGGTTGCCGGCCAGCAGAATCAGCGGTACGCCCAGCTCTTTGCAGAGGCGGTTAACGGTCTCGTCCAGCAGTTCCACCGCCGCCGCCGGCGGCACCGAACGATCATAGATATCCCCGGCCACCAGCACCAGATCGACCTGCCGCTCACGAACAATCTGGACGATCTGGTCAAGAACAAACCGCTGGTCCTCAAGCAGGGAAACCTGGTGAAACTGGCGACCGAGATGCCAGTCGGAGGTATGCAGAATGCGCATAATCAATTTCACTCGCAAATCATCTTTCAATCCATAGCAGGCTGTCGAAAACAGCCGGTGCGCCCAGGGAGGGGATTGAAAATATGGATGCTCTTTTTCAACAATCTGACCAATCAGGACTGGCAGGAGGATAACAGGGGGAAGCGGGAATGGTAAAGGAAAAGAAGATTACGCAGCGGTTTTCGCCAGCCCCTACAGGATTTAGCAACTTGCGGCCAGATTCGGCATGGGATATATTGGTGGAGCTTTTCTTCTTTCGTCTCTCATTATCATAAAACGCGTCCCAAGACATCCCGCTGAGGGACGGATCAATGCGAGCCCAACACACATGCGTTCTATATATACTCTCTCTGTTAAACGAATGCGAATTCTGCTGCTGCTGCTTTTGCTTCTGCCGCTGACTGGATGCGCCAACCGTCTGAGCAACAACGTGGCCCGGGCCATGCTCAACAACCCGGATCCCGCAACGGTGCGCCAGGGCATTCCATCCTACCTACTGCTATTGGAGGGTTTACTGCGGGATGATTGCGAAAACCAGAAACTGCTGATCTCCGCCAGCTCCCTGCATGCCCTGGGGAGTTCCCTGGAAACCAGCGATCCCTCTCATCGCTTGCGCATGGCGGAACAGGCTTGGCGCTACGGCCAGCAGGCCATCTGTGCCCGGGATGAAAAACTCTGTCACTGCTGGGAACGGCCTCTGCCCGAATTCAACGCATTGCTGAAGACCCGGAATCGCTCCGATGTCCCCGCCCTGTACACCCTGGGAATCAGCCGCCTGGCTCTGTTGCAGGCAACCAACCAGAGTTATCAGGCTTTGGCTGAACTGCCTCGCCTCGACGCCCTCTTTGCCCGGTTGGTGGAACTCGACGAAGGTTATGAGCAGGGCGGACCGCAGCTTTATCTGGGCATCCTGCGTCTGCAACGCCCCCCGTCCCTGGGGGGCCGGCCAGAGGAAGGGCGTACGCACCTGGAGCGCGCTATTGAGCTATCGTCCGGTCGCAACCTGGCGGCCAGGATGGAGCTGGCCCGACTTTATGCGCGCATGATCTATGACCGTGAGCTGCATGATGCCCTGCTGCATGAAGTCCTGTCCGCCGAACCGGCAGCGGAGGGCTTGACCCTGTTCAATGTGCTGGCCCAGGAGGAAGCCCGGCGACTGCTCGACTCGGCCGACAGTTATTTTCCCTAGCAAGTTGTTGAAAAACAGCCTGCGGAGCCCAGGGATGGGCGAGATTGGAAAAAGCTATGGATGGCCTTTTTCAACAACCTGCTAATGATCACCATCGTCAACACCTCATTGCCAGACCGGCGTGGAGAACCTCATGTCCGTCCTCAAATACCCCCTGCTGCTGATTACCCTCTTGCTATTGTTCGCCCTGCCCGTAACGGCTACCACCCTGAAGCTGGCCACCCTGGCCCCGGAAGGCTCCGACTGGATGACCCAGATGCGACAGGGCGCTGCCGAGATTAAGGCATTGACCGAAGGTCGGGTGGAAATCAAGATTTTCGGTGGCGGCGTCATGGGCAATGAAAAAAACATGCTGCGCAAAATCCGCATCGGTCAATTGCAGGGCGGCGCCTTTACCGGCGGTGGCCTGGCCGAGGTTTATCCGAACCTGCGCCTGCTGACCCTCCCCTTTTTATTCAACACCCTGGATGAAGTTGATCGGGTCCGGGCCGAGTTCGATCCGATTCTCATGCAGGGTCTGGCGGATCAGGGCCTGGTCAGTTTCGGCCTGGCCGAGGGAGGCTTTGCCCTGCTCATGGGAAACCAGCCGCTGACGCGTATCGAAGATCTGAAAAATCAGAAAGTCTGGGTTCCGGAGGGTGACCGGGTCACGGCGGCGGTCATGCAGGCACTGGAGCTGTCACCGACCTCGCTGCCCATCAGCGATGTTCTGACCGGCTTGCAGACGGGACTGATCCATATCGTCGGGGTTTCCCCCATCGGCGCTCTGGCCTTCCAGTGGCATACCCGGGTCAAGTACATCAACGAAACCCCGACCAACAGAATCGGGCCGATGAGAAAATGGCCATCGCTACCCTGAAACAAGAGGGGCTGATTTTCGTTCAAACTGAAGCCAATGAGATTGCATCCCAGCGTCAGCGGGCCGAACAGGCCATTGAACAGCTGAGCAGGGAAGGGGAGTTTTCCACCACCCTCTACCAGCGAATCCGCGAGCTATTGACAACCTATCGGGAACAAGCTCAACCATGAGCGAATGGGAAAAGCGCCTGGACCGCCTCGGCCGGACCATGGAAAACCTGTTGTTGTGCGTGCTGCTGCTGACCATGGTAGCCCTGGCGGTATGGCAGATCGCGGCCCGCAACCTGCTGGGCGGCGGATTCATTTGGGCCGATGAATTCCTGAAAATTCTGCTGCTCTGGCTCGGCCTGGCCGGAGCGGTGGCGGCCAGCCGCGAGGGTAAACAGATCCAGATCGACGTTCTCTCCCGCCTGCTCCCGGAGCATTGGCAAAACCTGTCCCGGTTTTGCACCAGCCTCTTCACCGCCCTTCTCTGCGCCCTGTGCGCCTGGCATGGCGCCCGCTTTGTCTGGCTGGAGCGCGCCTACGGCTCCACCGTTCTGGGGCACGCCCCGGCCTGGCTGTTCGAAGCGGCCATCCCGCTGGCCTTCGCCCTCATCGCCTACCGCTACCTCATCGCCTGCGGCAGCCTGCTGGCCAAACTTTTGCGCGGGGAATCGCCATGCAACTGATTGCCCTCGGTCTGCTGCTGTTGGCCCTGTTCGGCGCCCCGCTTTTTGCCATTATCGCCGCCAGCGCCCTGCTCGGTTACTGGCGGGCCGAAATCGATCTGGCCGCCCTCACCGTTGAATTCTACCGCCTGGCCGAAATGCCGGTACTGCTGGCCATTCCCCTGTTCACCCTGGCCGGCTATCTGCTTGGCGAAAGCGGCGCCCCCCGTCGTCTGGTCAACCTGAGCCGCGCCCTGCTCGGTTGGCTGCCGGGCAGCCTGGCCGCCGTGGCCCTGATCACCTGCGCCCTGTTCACCGCCTTCACCGGCGCCTCGGGGGTTACCATCATCGCCCTCGGCGCCCTGCTCTATCCGGCGCTGCAACAGGCCGGCTACGACGAATCCTTCAACCTCGGCCTGATCACCACCTCGGGCAGTCTCGGTCTGCTCTTTGCCCCATCCCTGCCGTTGATACTGTACGGCATCGTCGCCCAGCAAACCCCCGCCGGCCAAAGCGTCGGCATCGATCAGCTGTTCCTGGCCGGCCTCCTGCCCGGCTGCCTGATGCTGATTCTGCTGCTGATCTATGGTTTCTGGCATAACCGCCGCCATCCGATTCCCCCTGCCAAGGAGCAGATCGGTCCGGGGCGCGCCCTGCGCGAAGCCCTCTGGGAACTGCCTCTGCCCTTCATCGTTCTGGGCGGTATCTACAGCGGCTATTTTGCCGTTTCCGAAGCGGCGGCCGTCACCGCCCTCTACGTGCTGGTGGTCGAAATTATTATCCTGCGCGAAATCAAACTGCGCCAGCTGCCGGACATCATCCGCCAGGCCATGGTCATGGTCGGGGGCATTCTCATCATTCTCGGCGTCTCCCTCGCCTCCACCAACGTCCTAATCGATGCCGGCGTGCCGGAACAGCTCTTTTCCTGGGTGCAGCTGCATATTTCCAGCCGCCTGAGTTTTCTCATCTGGCTCAATATTTTTCTGCTGCTGCTCGGCGCCCTGCTCGATATTTTCTC
>JARRKW010000189.1:0-3943 GCA_037387645.1 Desulfuromonadaceae bacterium | reverse complement strand
CAGCTCAAAAAGATTATGAACATTCCTGTTTTCCACGATGATCAACACGGCACCGCCATTATCTCCGCCGCCGGCATGATCAATGCCCTGGAACTCGTCGGCAAAAACATCGCCGACGTCAAAATGGTGGTAAACGGCGCCGGCGCCGCCGGCATTGCCTGCGCCAATCTGGCCATTACCATGGGCATCGACAAAAACAAACTGATTCTCTGCGACACCAAGGGGGTTATTTACAAAGGCCGGCAGGAGGGCATGAATGAGTACAAGGAGCGGTTGGCGGCCGCAACCGACGCCCGCACCCTGGCGGACGCCATGGTCGACGCCGATGTGTTTTTCGGTGTTTCCGCCAAAGGCGCCCTGACCCCGGAAATGCTCAAAAACATGGCTAAAAACCCCATCGTCTTTGCCATGGCCAATCCGGACCCCGAAATCACTCCCCCGGAAGCCAAAATGGTGCGGGATGACATCATTATCGGTACGGGGCGCAGCGATTATCCGAACCAGGTCAACAATGTTCTCTGTTTTCCCTTTTTGTTCCGTGGCGCCCTCGACACCCACGCCAGCGCCATCAACGAGGAAATGAAGCTGGCGGCGGTCAAAGCCCTGGCCGATCTCGCCAAACAGGATGTCCCCGATTCGGTGCGGAAAGCCTACAGCGGCGAAAATATCAAATTCGGCCGGGAATATCTGATCCCCAAACCCTTTGATCCCCGGGTTTTACTGCACGTCGCTCCGGCCGTGGCCCAGGCCGCCATGGACAGCGGCGTCGCCCGGCGACCCATTCAGAACATGGAGAAATACAAAGAGTCCCTGGAGGCTTTGCAGGGCCGTTCCAAGGAAGTTATGCGTATTCTCATCAATAAGGCCAAGGCCAACCCCAAACGCATTGTCTTTCCGGAAGGCGAAGAGGAGAAGATCCTTCGCGCCGTCGCCATCATTCTGGAAGAAGGGATTGCCACTCCCATACTGCTCGGCGACCGTGAAGAGATTGAAGCTCGGATCCGGGAACTTAATCTGGAGCTGGACTCGGTTCAGATCATCGACCCGATGAAAGACCCCTTAAGTGAAAGCTATGCCCAGGAACATTTCCAGAAACGTCAGCGCAAGGGAGTCACGCTGACGGAGGCGCGCCGGCAGATCCGCAAGAACCGCAACTATTTCGGCGTTATGATGGTGGAGCAAGGAGACGCCGACACCCTTCTCTCCGGCATCAATCATCATTATCCGGATACCCTGCGGCCGGCCCTGGAAGTTATCGGCAAAAAGGAAGGCCTTTCCAAGGTCCACGGCATGTATATGATGGTCACAAAAAAAGACGTGGTCTTTTTCGCCGACACCACCGTCACCATCGAACCCACCGCCGAGGAACTGGCGGAAACAGCCATTCTCACGGCGGAAAAAGCCCGTCATTTCAACATTGAACCACGGGTTGCCATGCTCTCCTTTTCCAACTTCGGCAGCGTCGAACATCCTCTGACATTGAAGGTTAAACAGGCCACGGCCCTGGTTCAACAACGGGCCCCCGATCTGGTCATTGACGGAGAAATGCAGGGCAATGTGGCCCTCGACCCCGAGTTGACAATCAGGCAGTATCCTTTCTCCAAGTTGAAAGGCAATGCCAACGTTTTTATCTTCCCCGATCTGCAGTCAGGGAACATTTCCTACAAACTGTTGCATAAACTCGGCGGCGCCGAACAGATCGGCCCGATCCTGATGGGGATCAACAAACCGATTCATGTCCTGCAACGGGGCGACGACGTGTCCGAAATCGTCAACATGGTGGCGGTCGCCGTGGTCGACGCCCAGGACAGCTGATAAACCCTCCTTTCGGGGAGCGTCTATGGCGCTCCCCTTTTTCCTCCTTTCCCCCTTCCCTGCCCCGGGCTTTCCTGTTAGAATACCTGACAAAAATCCGAGGAGCACTGAAACCATGAAATATATGAGTACCCGTGGCCGGATTCGCAATCTGAGTTTCAAGGATGCGGTCATGATGGGGCTGGCGGACGACGGTGGCCTGCTGCTGCCCGAATCCATCCCCCAGCTCAGCGCCAATGAACTTGCCGCGCTGGAAAAATTGCCCTATCCGCAACTGGCTTTTGAACTGATTTCCAAGTTCGTCGGCGACATCCCGGCCGATGACCTCAAAGAACTCATCGATCGCTCCTATGGTTCCTTTAGCCATCCGGACATCACACCCGTGGTGCATTGGGATGACATCCATATTCTCGAGTTGTTTCACGGCCCGACCCTGGCCTTCAAGGACGTGGCTCTGCAGTTTCTGGGCAACCTGTTCGAATATCTGCTGAAGGAACGCAAACAGAAGATGAATATTCTGGGCGCGACCTCGGGCGATACCGGCAGCGCCGCCATTCATGGGGTCCGCGGCAAGGAAAACATCAATATTTTCATCCTGCACCCTTACCAGAAGGTCTCCCCCATCCAGGAGTTGCAGATGACCACGGTCACGGATCCCAATGTTTATAATTTGGCCATCCGTGGCACTTTCGATGATGGACAGAAAATCGTCAAGGAAACCTTCGGTGATCTGGAGTTCAAAGCCAAATACGCCTTGGGCGCGGTCAACTCCATCAACTGGGCCCGGGTTCTGGCGCAGGTCGTATACTACTTTTACGCCTGGGGCCAGGTGCGCAGGCGGATTGACTGCCGCCAGATCCGCTTCTCGGTTCCGACCGGCAACTTCGGCGACATTTTTGCCGGTTATGTGGCCAAAATGATGGGGTTGCCCATCAGCCAACTGATTCTGGCCACCAATGAGAACAATATCCTCTCCCGGTTTGTCTGCCGGGGCGATTATTCCATCGGCCAGGTCGTACCGACCCTGTCGCCGTCCATGGATATTCAGTTGGCCAGCAATTTTGAACGCTACCTGTTTTATCTCTATGGGGAGCAAACCGAACGGGTCCGCGAAGCCATGGACAATTTAGCCCAGACCGGGAAATTATCCTTCGACGCCAGCGAGCTGAACCAGGTTGCGAACGACTTTCTCGGCTTTACCGTCGACGATCGGATGACCCTGGAAACGATTCGCAGCTTTCATGAAAAGAATGGTTACCTGCTGGATCCCCACACGGCCGTCGGCGTGCGCGCCGCCCGGGAGGTCTCCAGGGATGACACGCCGGTGGTCTGCCTGGCCACCGCCCATCCGGCAAAATTTGGCGAGGCCGTGCGCCAGGCCATCGGTTCGGATCCCCCCCTGCCTCCTTCGCTGGTCGATATTCATCGCAAGGAAAAACGCTGCCGCGTTGTGCCCGCTGAAACGGAAGTCGTCAAATCCTTTATTGCCGAACACGCCCTGCAATAGTTTTTGTCTGACGACCACGCCGGTTAAATTGGTTGAAATAAAACTCGTTTCTTACTATATTGGCCCCGTTTTTCACACTCGAGAACAACCCATGTTCCATCAGGAGGGTCCGTGGACCAGGAGCTCACTCCCAAAGAAAAAGCCATTCTGCTCGACATCGCCCGAAAAACCATCGTCAACCACGTTCAGACCGGTGACAATTACATCGAACCCAGGGAAGAAAAAGCGCTCAACATCCGCAACGGCTGTTTCGTTACCATCAAACAAAATGGCGAACTGCGGGGATGCATCGGCAACTTCCAATCGGAACTGCCGCTCTTTAAAGAAGTTGCCGAAATGGCGCGGGCGTCGGCCACCAAGGACCCGCGTTTTTATCCCATGAAAGAGGCCGATCTGGACAATTTCAGCATTGAAATCTCCGTCCTTTCCCCGTTGCAAAAAATCAACGATATCGAGGAAATAATTATCGGCAAGCACGGCATTTATCTGGAAAAAGGTTATTACCGGGGGGTATTGTTGCCACAGGTGGCCACGGAGCACAACTGGGACCGGACAACGTTTTTAAAGCAGACCTGTATTAAAGCCGGCCTGGCCACCAATGCGTGGCAGGCGGAGGACACC